>NZ_CAWVCU010000038.1:0-16087 GCF_963927765.1 uncultured Agathobaculum sp.
GCGTCTGCTTTGCCATGCCTTTTTCCTTCCCCAAACGCTTGTTTTTCCACAACCTATCGGCTACATACTCCTTTGGACGGCGCATAATAGGGCGCGCTGCAGATTTCATTTCTGCAACGCGCCCTTTCTTGTGTTCATATGCGCTTTCGAATATGCTCCAGCGCCCCCTTTTCCAAGCGAGACACCTGCGCCTGTGAAATATGGATTTCATCAGCTACCTCCATCTGAGTGCGCCCCTCGAAAAAGCGCAGCCGGATAATGCGCTTTTCCCGCTCGTTCAGGCTGTCAATCGCCTCCCGCAATGCAATGCTGGCGAGCCACTGATCATCGGTATTTTTATTATCCCCTACCTGATCCATCACACAGACCGTATCTGTCCCATCGTGAAACACCGGCTCAAACAGGGATACCGGATCAAGGATGGCATCGAGCGCCAGTACCACTTCTTCTTTCGGCATATCCATCAGCTTTGCCAGTTCCACAATATCCGGCTCGCGCTGATGCTTGCGCACAAACGCTTCCTTGGCCTGCAACGCTTTATAAGCCGTATCCCGGAGACTGCGCGATACCCGCAGCGCGCTGTTATCGCGTAGATACCGTCGGATTTCCCCAATAATCATCGGCATGAACATACAAAGTCGAAAACAGTTATCCCGCAGAGGATTGGCACAGTTCAGCGCCTTCCATAACATAAAATATCTCAATTTTATCGTTTTGCAGCACGATTCTTTGCACACAGGCACGTACCAACGCCTGCTTTTCCGCATCGCTCAGCTTGTCCCAGCAGGAACCGATCGTTTGCAGCGCCTGCTGCGCTGCATCCCGCTCTTCCTGCCGTTCTGCCTGCTGGGCACGCTCCAATGCCTGCTCCGCACGGCTGCACTCCTGTCTGGCGCGCGCAATTGCGTCCCGTAAGGTATCGTCCTCCCCCTCTGCAAACAGCTCATACAGCCGCCGCAGCTTACGCTGTGCACGATCCAGTGCACGGCGGCATTCCGCCAGCTCTTTTTTACTGCTGCGTGGCGAAACCGGCTCTGCGGCCAACCGGGACAGGTCGCGAATGACGACCTCCTCCACCTGCCGCGCCATCACCCCACAATTAGGGCAGTTCGCATCATGCACCAAATGCGGCTTGGATTTATCTCTGGAATAGCACACCAGCTTATCACCCGCGCCGCCCCACTTCTGATAACGCATTTTTGCTCCGCAATGGCCGCAGACCAACAATCCGGTGAGCAGCTTATTCGAAGCCGCAGCGCGCGGCTTGTCCGAGCGCTGCAAACGTCGCACGGCACGCGCAAACGTATCCGGATCGACCAACGGCTCATGCCGTCCGCGATAGGTCTCGCCGCGGTATACGATGACACCCGTGTTGCTTTCCCGCAGCAAAATCTGCCGCACCAGATGCTCATACCTCAGTCCCAACTCGCGCGCAATCCGTCCGGTCGACTGTCCTTCCAGATAGCGTGCATAGATTTCTCGCACAGTCTCTGCGTCGCTGTTCGGCACTAGAATTCCCTTGTCCGCATCATAGTCATACCCGAACGGAATTTTACCGCCGCCCGGCCAATAGCCTTGCTTGACGCGCTCGACCATGCCCATACGGGTACGCAAGAAAATATTTTCACGTTCCAGCTGCGCAAAAGCAGACAGAATACCGATCATTGCCCGTCCGTACGGGCTGCCGGTGTCGATATTTTCATTGATAGACACAAAGTCCACGCCATGCGGCAAAAAGACATCCTCAATGAGATAAAGTGTATCTTTCTGGCTGCGGCTCAGTCGGTCCAGCTTGTAAACGACCACACGCTCCACATTGCCGCTGCGAATGTCCTCTACCAGCTCCGTGATTGCTGGACGCGTCAGATTCGACCCGGAAAAACCTCCGTCCACATAGCGCTGAAACTGCGCAATGCCTTTCATCCGGCAATAAGCCTCCAGCTTTTCCGCCTGCGCTGCCAGTGAATAGCCTTCATCCGCCTGTGCCTCGGTTGAAACGCGCAAATAAAGCGCCGTATACTTCATAACTCATCCCTTCCGAGACTGCATCCCTCCGCCTCCAGTATAGCAGAGGGGGCGGTATCGGGCAATGGAAGCTGCTGCCTGCTGCGCGCTGCACTGAGCAGCGCCCCAATTCCCTCCTGATCCAGCAGCAACGGCGGCATCACGCCATGCAGGCGTCTGCCGTTCAGATACCGTATCACCTGCATCTTATCACACCCTTTCTGCTCCTATTTTGCCCAGATTTTTCGCAAAGCAACCCCTCCAAAGAATGATACAGGAATTACTCAAAATCTACTCAAAATAATACTTGTGAAGTGATAGCTACAGGGTGTATAATGTGGGTACAATAGTTTGTCCGCGGTCACCTTCTGCACCGGACAAACCCATAAAAATGGAGGAGAGTGCACCATGTTTGAAAATCTGATTGCCACGCTGAAAGCTGACAAGCGCAAGATCGTATTTACGGAAGGCCCCGATCCCCGTATCCTGGAGGCTGCTTCCCGTCTGAAGAAGGACGGCCTGCTGGATTCCATTCTGGTCGGCAATGTGGACGAAGTGAAGGCGGCGGCGCAGGCCGGCGGCTTTGACATCGAGGGAATGGAAATTATCGATCCCGCAACCTATCCGGAAATGGATGCAATGGTCGCCAAAATGGTTGAGCTGCGCAAGGGCAAAATGACCGAGGAGCAGTGCCGCGCTGCGCTGGCAAAGGGCAACTATTTCGGAACGATGCTGGTCAAGATGGGCAAGGCGGACGCTCTGCTCGGCGGCGCTACTTACTCCACTGCCGACACCGTTCGTCCTGCGCTCCAGATCATCAAGACCAAGCCGGGCAACAAGATCGTAAGCTCCTGCTTCATTCTGCGCCGCGACGCCAAGGATGGCGGCGACGAGATGTACGCAATGGGCGACTGCGCCATCAACATCAATCCGGGTGAGGATGATCTGGTTGAAATCGCCATCGAAACCGCAAAGACCGCCAAGGCTTTCGGCATCGACCCCAAGGTTGCCATGCTGTCCTACTCGACTAAGGGCTCCGGCAAGGGCGACACGGTTGATATGATGCGCAATGCAACCGAAAAGACCAAGGCTGCTGCACCGGAACTTGCTGTCGACGGTGAACTGCAGTTTGACGCTGCGTTCTCTCCGGTTGTTGCAGCTACCAAGTGCAAGGGCTCCCCGGTTGCTGGTCAGGCCAACACCTTCATCTTCCCGGACATCAACGCCGGCAACATTGGCTATAAGATCGCACAGCGTCTGGGTGGCTTCGAAGCTTATGGCCCGATCCTGCAGGGTCTGAACGCACCGATTAACGACCTGTCCCGCGGCTGCAACGCGGACGAGGTTTACCAGATGGCAATCATCACCGCGGGCCTGAAGTAATTTCTCCCCGTCGTATTCCCAAACACAGAATTTACAAGGGCCGAAACAAATAGTTTCGGCCCTTGTATGCTCTACGGAACATCAACAGGCAAAGGGGTGTGCGTTCCATGAAACGGAAATTGATGATCGTTTTGTTATGTGTCATTGCGCTGTGCGGCGCACTAGCTTTTGTGATAATGCCCTATCCCGTCGCACCGCAAGCGGAGCAGATAGAAATCTGGCGTGTGCAGCGCATGATTGGCAATGCAGAATTTGAAGAGCTCACCCTGCAAATCAATTTGACGCAGCTGTCAGAACTACTCGCGTCCTGCGAAGCATCGCGTCTGCCATTTTATCAGCAAGGCTATTCACTCGACACCGTGCAATATGAAATCGACGCATACTATAAAGGAGAACCGTTGCATTTTGTGCTGGGCAAGAACAGCTTCGTCTACGAAAGCGCACCGTGGAACCACCATCTGCGCGACGCACAGGCACTGATTGACGCGCTGGACGACATGCTGCCGACAAGCATCGCAGCATAAAAAAGGACTGACAAAAGTCAGTCCTTTTTTTGTTCCTCTTGTTGTTTCTGCGCGCGCGCTTTCTCCGCTGCGCGTCGGCGCTCCTTTGCCGAAACCGGCGGGCGTTCGTCCTGCACCACGACAAACTCTCCACTTATCGGATCTAAGCGACGCGGGCCGCGATAGTCATTGGTGTCTACAGACAAGCCGCGTTTTTTCAGCAGGCTGCAAATCACCTCGGTCACCGCACTGTACAGCACCGCGAACAGAGGCACACCAACTGCCATGCCAACAAACCCAAACACACCGCCAAACAGCAAAATGGCAAACATGACCCAGAAGCTCGATAGTCCGGTCGAATTGCCCAGAATCTTCGGACCGAGGATGTTGCCGTCAAACTGCTGCAATGCGAGAACAAACAGCACAAAATATACCGCCTGTATCGGGCTGATGACCATAATCAAAATCGTGCTGGGGATAGCACCGATAAACGGCCCAAAAAACGGGATGATATTGGTCACGCCAATGATAACCGAAATCAGCAGTGCAAACGACTGATCCATCGTCATAAGTCCGAAACCAATCAGCATCCGCAAGCCGATGAAGCACAGCACACCGATAATCAGCGAATCAATCAGCTTACCCGTGATGAAACCGCCAAAGACACGATGCACATAAGCTACACGTCCCATAATACGGTTTGCCCGGTCAATGGAAAACATGCTGTATGTCATCTTTTTGGCCTGCGCGCAGAATGTGTCCTTGCTATTGAGAATATAGAGGGCAATGATGATGCCGATAAAAATATCGAACAAGACCGAAACCGTCGTTACCACGCCGGTCATGAGTTCAACCAACTGCGGCAAAGCAATATTCTGCACCCAGTTGACGATCTGCTGCGAAAATTCCTCGTAAAGCTGGAGGAAATTGCGCTCGATCACCGGGTTATCCTTGAGCAGCGCCGCCACCCAACCGGATATCTCATTGAGGTAGGTATCCATGGATTCCAGCAGCGAGAACACACTCACCACCAGCTGTGGAAGCACCATCCATAGCAGAATGCCCACCACGGCAATACCGATAAGCAGTGCCAGAATGCTGCATAACCCCTTGGCAATCCGGGTACCGTTTTTCAATCTTCGAGATAA
Organism: uncultured Agathobaculum sp.; assembly: GCF_963927765.1. Taxonomy (NCBI): domain Bacteria; kingdom Bacillati; phylum Bacillota; class Clostridia; order Eubacteriales; family Butyricicoccaceae; genus Agathobaculum; species uncultured Agathobaculum sp. Next base: position 5,039 of record NZ_CAWVCU010000038.1, read on the forward strand.
CGGCGGCTGAATCCGCTTATATAATGCATTGAAAATGGGCATCAGCAAATATGCCATGACAAAGCCATAAATAAACGGACTAAGAATGCCAAGCAGCTTTTGGAACATTGTCCAGATGCCCGGCAGCCATTGTAGTAAAAACACAACGACCGAACTGGAAACAATAACGCAAAAGGCGGTTAAGCCCCACTGAAAATAGTGTGGATGCGCAGAAAACTTTGATTTATTTTGCTGTGTCGGCTCCTCCACAGACATACTCCTCTCCTACCGGGTTTTCGCTCTATGCCATCAAGCAGCCACTTTATTCGTCATCGCAGTTGAAGAAAATGCGCCAGAACAGATACAGCCAGCTTGCCGTAAACGCAATGAACAGAACACCACGGAATTTCTTGAAAAAGCGCGAAAAGCAGGTGCCCAGCCAGAGTCCCAGAGACAGCAGGCATACCTTGAAAATCGCAAAATCGAAAACAGAAAAGCCCTGTGCCTTGGATACGGCATAATCCGTCCAGCGGCCTGCCTGATTGCGCGCATCATCTGCATAGCGCAGCATCTGCTCGGCGCGTGCGCGGAGGGCTTCCCGATCAATGTTTTCCAGATAGTTTTTCATAGCTTCTCTCTCCTTTATACATGGCTTTGAGTGGAACGGACGGCTTTCCCGCCCTGAAATTCTTTCGCTATGCTGCAAGGCACGGTTCCCATACAGGATATCCGTCCCAGACGCATTCCAATTTTTTCAGCCAGCTCGTCTGCATCTGCGCTCGCGGTCTCGCGCAAGGCAGCCTGCAAAATCAAACCAGCGGCACGGGCATCCGAACCCGCCTCATGGTGGTTCAGCTCGATGCCCAACGCCTGCGAAACTGTATCCAGCTTATGATTTTGCAGCTGCGGCCATACCCGCTGCGCCACTTTCACCGTACATACATACCGGCATTCCGGTACAGGCAGATGGTAATACGCGAGGCATGCACACAGCACCGCCGTATCAAACATGGCGTTATGGCAAACCAGCACACTGCCCTCTGCTAATTCCGCTATCGCGCCCTGCCAGACTTCGTCAAATGCCGGAGCATCGGCCACCATAGATTCTTTGATATGATTGACGCGAACATTACCCCAATGGAACTTCCCCACCTGCGCAGGCGGTTTAATCAAAGTCGTTTGTTCGGCAACCAATGTATTATCCTCAAAAATGCTCACGCCCAGCGCACAAGCACTCAGCCGTGATGCATTGCCGGTTTCAAAATCCAGCGCCAAATACCTCATTGGACTGCCTCCCGCCGTGCTGCCTCTGCACGTTCTTTTGCTGCCAAAAGAAAACGATAAAACGGTGCCAAGCGCTGCATGGTTTTCACCATCGGCTGAACAAACGAGCCGTCCAGCAAAGGTGCAAAATCTGCTGTTTCACGGAAATCCACACCGATTTCCTTGCGGTTCAGCCAATCCTGATATACAGGCCTTGCATCCGGGAACTTCGGCCGTTTGTACATTTCTCCAGCCAAATGCATCTGCGAGCAAGCCTGCACGGCATCATAGGCTTCGAGAAACAGCTTATCCTCATGCAGAATCATCTCACGCAGGGACTCCATCTCGCCCCTGCCCCACGCGCCCCAGCAGCCAAAGCCCCAGAACTCGGGATGGATCTCAAAATAATAACACGGCACCGACTCATGCTCCTGCCGCTTGCGGCGGAAAAACATCCACATATTAGAGCGGTACAGCGTTTTATCCTTGGTATAGCGAGTGTCCCGGCGCACGCGCGACACCATACGGGACGGTGTGACAACAAACTGTGCGTCGATCTCCAGCATTGCGGGCGTCATTTGCTCGATCAATGCATGAAACGGCTGGATGACCTGCCGCTTGATTTCTTCTTTATGTTCTTCGTAAAATTCCTTGCTGTTTTGCAGGCGGTTCAGCTGCAGCAGATCAATCCCCGCAGCATTAAAGCCTGTGAATGCCATGAAAACGGGCACCACCTTTCTGTTTATCATTGTACCGCGTTTTCCCTGTTTGCGCAACAGGATTTTGCTGTTTCACGCCGCAAAAACGCAAAATGTTGTCGCGTTTGCCCTACCTTGTTTTGTGACATCAACCATCAGCACATAAAAAACCGCCCGCGGAACATTCCGCGAGCGGTTCTTTCTTTTTCAGTAAATCGCTTTGTACGCGATCAGCCGATCTTACGCTTCGGGAGCGTACAGAGCCTGCAGGCGCTGCAGATGTGCATAGCGCTTGGTGGACTCTGCCTCGGATTCGCTGAACAGCTTCTCCGCACGATCCGGGAAGGAACGGGTCAGAGCAGAGTAACGCGCTTCGTTCATCATGAACTTGCGGTAATCCTCGGTCTTGGGCTCCTTGGACTCGAGGATAAACGGATTCTTGCCTTCCTCAGCCAGCTGCGGGTTGAAGCGGAACAGGTTCCAGTAACCGCAATCAACAGCCTTCTTCATCTCGGCCTGGCAGTTGGTCATGCCGCCCTTGATGGAGTGCATTTCACACGGAGCGTAGCCGATGATGAGGGACGGGCCATGGTAAGCTTCCGCCTCAGCGATTGCCTTGAGGGTCTGGTTCATGTTTGCGCCCATTGCGATCTGAGCAACGTAAACATAGCCGTAGCTCATTGCGATCTCAGCAAGGCTCTTCTTCTTGGTGGTCTTACCAGAAGCTGCGAACTGAGCAACCGCACCGATGTTGGTAGCCTTGGAAGCCTGACCGCCGGTGTTGGAGTAAACCTCGGTATCGAATACCATAACGTTTACATCCTGGCCGGAAGCGAGGACGTGATCCAGACCGCCGAAGCCGATGTCATAGGCCCAGCCGTCGCCGCCGAAGATCCAGACGGACTTCTTAGCGAGGTATTCCTTATGCGCAAGAACTTCCTTGCAAGCGTCGCAGCCAGCAGCCGCGCCCTTTTCGAGCTGGGCAACCAGAGCCTTGGCCGGCTCAGCGTTCGCAGCGCCGTTGTCCTTGGTCTCCATGAACTTCGCGATCGCATCCTTGGTCTCAGCCGGGGTAGCGTCCGCAGCCGCCATCTCTTCGAGCTTGGAGATCAGGCGCTCACGGATTGCCAGCTGGCCATAGTACATGCCGAGGCCGTGCTCCGCGTTGTCCTCGAACAGGCTGTTTGCCCAAGCCGGGCCGCGGCCGTCCTTGTCAACGGTGTACGGGCTGGTAGCAGCCGGGCCGCCCCAGATGGACGAACAGCCGGTCGCGTTGGAGATATACATACGGTCGCCGCAAACCTGCGTGATCAGGCGAGCGTAAGAGGTCTCAGCGCAGCCTGCGCAAGAACCGGAGAACTCAAGCAGCGGCTTCTTGAACTGGCTGTCCTTGACGGAAGCAGTCGAGATCATGTCGGCCTTCTCGGAAACCTTCGCTACGCAGTAATCGAATGCATCCTGCTGAGCAGCTTCCTGATCCTGCGGAACCATGGTGAGGGACTTGGTCGGGCACACGCCAACACATACGCCGCAGCCCATGCAGTCCAGCGGAGAAACGACCATCGTGTACTTGTAGACGCCCTTGCCCTTGCCAGCCTTGATGTCGACGATCTTGGTCGATGCCGGAGCAGCGGCAGCCTCTTCCTCGGTCAGCGCAAACGGACGGATGGTCGCGTGCGGGCAGACATAAGCACACTGGTTACACTGTACACAGGTATCCTGATTCCAAGACGGAACGGTAACCGCTACGCCGCGCTTCTCGTAAGCAGCAGCGCCGTGCTCGAAGGAGCCGTCAACATGCTCGCCTGCGAAAGCAGATACCGGCAGGGAGTCGCCGTCCATGCGGCCGATCGGCTCCATAACGTCCTTGACCATCTTGACAACTTCCGGACGGCCCTGCAGATCGCGGGTATCTTCCGGATCAACAGCGTCAGCCCAAGCAGCCGGAACGTCGATCTTGACGAACGCGGTAGCGCCGGCGTCGATCGCCTTGTGGTTCATATCAACGATATCCTGGCCCTTCTTCAGGTAGGACTTGGTTGCAGCATCCTTCATGTAGCCGATCGCTTCTTCCTGCGGCATAACCTTAGCCAGCGTGAAGAAAGCGGACTGCAGAATGGTGTTGGTGCGCTTGCCCATACCGATCTCAATCGCGAGGTCGATCGCGTTGATGGTGTAGAGCTGGATGTTGTTCTTCGCAATGTAGCGCTTCTCGGAAGCCGCCAGATGATGCTCGAGCTCCTCAGGCGTCCACTGGCAGTTGATCAGGAACACGCCGCCCGGCTTAACGTCACGCACGATCGGGAAGTGCTTGGTGATGTAGGACGGGTTGTGGCAGGCAACGAAGTCAGCCTTATTGATGTAGTACGGGCTCTTGATCGGCTTGTCGCCAAAACGCAGGTGCGAAACGGTAACGCCGCCGGTCTTCTTGGAGTCGTACTGGAAGTATGCCTGAACGAACTTATCGGTGTGGTCGCCGATGATCTTGATGGAGTTCTTGTTCGCGCCAACGGTACCGTCACCGCCGAGACCCCAGAACTTGCACTCGGTGGTGCCTTCCGCCGCAGTGTTCGGCGCCGGCTTCTCCTCGAGAGACAGGTAGGTCACGTCGTCGTTGATGCCGATGGTGAACTGGCGCTTCGGCTCAGCCTTGGTCAGTTCTTCGTATACCGCAAAGACAGAGGACGGCGGGGTATCCTTGGAACCCAGACCGTAACGGCCGCCGATGACGGTCTTATCGGTGATGCCAGCGTTAGCCAGCGCGGTAACAACGTCCAGATAAAGCGGCTCGCCCTGTGCGCCCGGCTCCTTGGTGCGGTCGAGAACCGCAATCTTCTTGGCAGTCTCCGGGATAGCAGCCAGCAGCTTGTCCGCACGCCACGGACGGTACAGGCGAACCTTAACAAGGCCGACCTTCTCGCCGTGCGCGTTCAGGTAATCGATAACTTCTTCTGCTACGTCGCAGATCGAGCCCATCGCGATGATCACGCGGTCAGCGTCGGCAGCGCCGTAGTAGTTGAACAGCTGGTAGTTAGTGCCGAGCTTAGCGTTAACCTTGCCCATGTACTCCTCTACCACTTCCGGAACCGCATCATAGAACTTGTTGCAAGCCTCGCGGTGCTGGAAGAATACGTCGCCGTTCTCGTGCGAGCCACGCATCATTGCATGCTCCGGATTCAGAGCGCGCTTGCGGAACGCTTCGACAGCGTCCATATCGCACATTTCCTTCAGGTCCTCGTAGTCCCAAACCTCGATCTTCTGGATCTCGTGGGAGGTACGGAAGCCGTCGAAGAAGTTGATGAACGGAACGCGGGACTTAATGGTTGCCAGATGCGCAACAGCGCCCAGATCCATTACTTCCTGCGGATTGGTCTCAGCCAGCATAGCGAAACCGGTCTGACGGCAAGCCATGACGTCAGAATGGTCACCGAAGATGTTCAGCGCATGGGATGCAACCGTACGCGCGGAAACATGGAACACGCAGGGAAGCAATTCGCCCGCGATCTTGTACATATTCGGGATCATCAGCAGCAGACCCTGAGATGCGGTGTAGGTCGTGGTCAGCGCACCGGCTGCCAGAGAGCCGTGAACCGTACCTGCGGCGCCCGCCTCGGACTGCATTTCGATCACCTTAACGGTAGTACCGAAAATGTTCTTCTGACCTGCGGCTGCCCACTGGTCTACGCTGTCTGCCATGGGGCTGGACGGGGTGATCGGATAGATACCCGCGACCTCGGTAAACGCATACGACACATGTGCCGCAGCAGTGTTACCGTCCATGGACTTCATCTTTCTTGCCATGTTTATATCCTCCTATTCAGTTATAACATGCTGAAGGGGTGAAAAGCGTTTTCGCCCGTTTTTTTGACACGGGAAAAAGCCGTCTCCACCGGCCGTTTTTATTCTATCACTCCTTACCAAAAATGTAAACACTTAATATGACAAATTCGTAACAATTCCCCGATTTTTGATAATAATTTCGCATTATGAAACAACAATCTCATACTGTTCCAAAATGTTACAATTCCTTTGCAGTTGTCGTTTTGCATTGCGGAATCGACAAAAATGTAGTATATTAATATAGTAAGTCTTTCAGCAACATAGGAGGGAGTTCGATGGTTGCACGCGTTTTTTCCGCTGGTCTGAGCGGAATCGACGGCTATATCGTCACCGTCGAATGCCTGCCCTCGAACGGTCTGCCCCGCTTGGATGTCGTCGGCTTGCCGACCGGCGCGGTCGCGGAAGCCGGAGAACGGGTACGCGCCGCTGTGAAAGCCTGCTCGTTTGACTGGCCGGTTTCCCGCATTACAGTCAACCTCGCCCCAGCGGACACCCGCAAAGCGGGCACAGCCTATGACCTGCCTATATTATTATCCATTCTCGCAGCCACCGGTCAGATCGACCCGCTGCCGCAGGATGCAATCTTTCTGGGGGAGCTGTCCCTCTCCGGCCTGTTGCGCCCGGTCTGCGGCGCGCTTTCCATGGCGCTGGCCGCGCGGGACGCTGGTTTCCGCACGGTTTATGTACCGATGCAAAACGCACAGGAAGCCTCTTATGCTACAGGCATCACCGTTCTTCCGGTCGAAAGCCTGCCAGCACTGATCGCACACCTGTCCGGACGCGCGCCGCTGGCACCATGCCCACCCCCGGAGCCACCTCCGCCGACGGACGATACGCTGGACTTTTCCCATGTGATGGGACAGCACGCCGTCAAGCGCGCGCTGGAGATTGCTGCAGCCGGCGGACATAATATTCTGCTTTCCGGGCCGCCTGGTTCGGGCAAAAGCATGATGGCCAAGCGCTTTGCCACCATTCTGCCGCCGTTATCCGACAACGAACGGCTGGAAGTCATTCGCGTTTGGTCGGCCGTCGGTCGCGGACAAGAAGCCGTCGGGCGTGCTGCCCGCCCTTTCCGTGCGCCTCACCATACCACTTCCGCCGCCGCTTTGGCGGGCGGCGCAGGCGCGAGCAACCGTCTGCCCACACCAGGCGAGATTTCGCTGGCGCATCGCGGCGTTCTATTTTTGGACGAACTGCCGGAGTTTCGCCGCGACGTACTCGAAGCACTGCGCCAGCCGCTCGAGGATGGGACGGTCACCATCTCACGGGTTGCGGGACAGGTCACCTACCCCGCGCGTTTTCAGCTCATCGCAGCTATGAACCCTTGCCGCTGCGGCTGGTATGGCACAGACCGCTGCACCTGCTCCAAAGCGTCTGTGCAGCAATATCTGCGCCGTCTGTCCGGCCCGCTGCTGGACCGAATCGACCTGCAAATCGCGGTTCAGCCCGTCGAGTACGCAGCCCTTGCCGCCCGTGGACAAGCTGCCGAAGAACCTTCAGAAACGATCCGCTCCCGCGTCATTGCAGCGCGTGAGATACAATATCAACGGCAAGGCGTGGATGTTTGCAATGCAAGCCTCTCCCCTGCTCACTTATCCGACTGCTGTCCGCTGACCGAGGAAGCGTCCGACATGTTTCGCGCCGCATTTGAGCGTCTGGGACTGACCGCACGGGCGCACGACCGTGTGCTGCGCATGGCGCGCACCATCGCTGATCTGGCAGGCAGCGCTGTCATCCACCCGGAGCACCTCGCCGAAGCGCTGCAATATCGCACGCTTGACCGTGCGATCAGCGGTTAATTATCCACAGTTTCTGTGGATAAGATTGTGGATATTGTGAATAAGTTTCTTTTTTTACTTATTTTTTACAAAATGCAATCCCGCAATTCTGATTAAAATACGTTATATCTACATTTATTCCCCAAGGAGGCCCCTTTCGTTATGACACACCCGTTTTTTCGCCGCGCCGGCACACTTGCATTGCTCGCCGCGCTGCTCACTCCACAGGCCGGTGCCTTGTCCGGCGTTTCCGCTTGGGCGCAGGAAGGCGTTGCCGCTGCGCAGGAAGCCGGACTGATGCCCAGCACACTGGAAACACGCAGCGCAACCGGCGCCATCACCCGCGCCGAATTTTGCGGCATTGCCGTCAACGCATATAAGGCCGTCAGCGGCAAAGCGGTTTTCGCTTCCGGCAAAAAGCCTTTCCGTGATTGCGACGATCCGAACGTAGTCGCAGCTTATGAGCTTGGACTGGTCAACGGACGCGGCGACGGCATCTTCGATCCGGACGCCGAGATCGAACGGCAAGATCTTTGCGTAATGCTGTACAACATCCTGGATGCTGCCGGCATTGACGCTCCTGTGATCGCAGGCGACGCATGCATCGAAGATTATCCCGACGTACCCGAAATCAAATCCTATGCTGTTGACGCCATGATTACCATGGTGGACCACACCGTGGTCAACGGCATTTCCGCCGCCGGGGAAACCACCATACTCGCCCCCAGCGGAACCGCGACACGCGAGCAGGCGCTTATTATGGCAACCCGTTTCTGCTCCGCCTTCGAGGATGCCGTAACCGAACCATCCGTCACACCTGAAGATCCGTGGGATGATCCGGATATGACACTGCCGCAAACTGAAGAAGAAAAGATGGAGTTAGTCTATGGCGTAGGCGGCGAGAAGTACCAAACCGCCGAAGAAGCCGAAGCCAACATGGTCGAAATCTCGGTTCCGGTCTGGCGTTTACAGGAAGATGGTACAAAGACCTCGGGCACGGCTTATTTGCAGGTAAACCGCAACCTTGCTCCCATCTACGAAGCAGTCTTTGAAGAGATTTATAACGGGGATGAGCAATTCCCGATCAAGGATGTCGGCTGCTACTCCTGGCGCACAGGCGAGCATTCGCAGGGCACCGCAGTGGACATCAACTGGAATGAGAATATGGAGGCCACCATCAACGAGGATGGCTCCCTGACCCCGACCACTGGTTCCTACTGGCTGCCGGGCGAAGATCCCTATTCCATTCCCGAGGGCGGCGATGTGTACAACGCGTTCATCAACCACGGTTTCCTGTGGGGCGGCAACGCATGGCGCAGCAAGCGCGACTATATGCATTTCAGCTATTTCGGCACCTGAAAACCAAAAGGTCCTGCCAGTTTGGCAGGACCTTTTTATGCTTCCACATGTAACAAACGGCTTTTGTTCTTCCAATAATACGCTGCGCCGGCCAAATCCGCCAGTGCCCAACCGATCGGCACGGCAACCCAAATCCCGGTGACCCCGATCGACGGCACAGCAGACAGCATATAAGCGAGCAGCACACGCGTACCCAGTGAGATCACCGTCAGCACCACCGACATGCCCGGCCGCTTGACCGCGCGGTAAAATCCATACAGCAGGAACAACAGCCCGATCCCGAAATAGCACGATGCCTCGATCCGCAGATAACCCACGCCAACCGCCATGATTGCCGTCTCTTCCGGCTGGACAAACAGCCCCATCATCGGACGCGCCAGCATACACACCACTACGCTGATAACTACGCAGAACACAAACGCCGTTCCCACTGCGCTTTTGATGCCGCGACGAATGCGTTCCTCATCCCTTGCCCCGTAATTCTGCGCAATAAAAGTGGAAAATGCATTGCCAAAATCCTGCACCGGCATATAGGCAAAGGAATCGATCTTGACCGCCGCGGCAAACGCCGCCATGACGGTTTTGCCAAAACTGTTGACCAACCCCTGCACCATCAGAATGCCGAAATTCATCACCGACTGCTGTACGCAGGTCAGAACGGACAAACCGGCGATTTCGCGGATGATCTGACGGTCCCATCGCATGTGCCGCCGTTCCACCCGCAGCTCCGGAAACCGCAGCAGGCAGTACGCAGCAATGCCAATGCCGGAAACAAACTGCGCGATCACCGTCGCAACCGCCGCGCCCGTCACCCCCCAATGAAACACCAACACAAACAACAGATCAAGCGCAATATTGAGCACCGCGGAGACCGCAAGGAACACCAGCGGCACAACCGAATTGCCGACCGCACGCAGCAGATTTGCGAAAAAGTTATAAAGGAACGTCGCCAATATGCCAAAAAAGATATAGAACAGGTATTGCCGCATGAGCGGCGCCACTGTATCAGGCGCCTGTAATACCTTGACGATCCAGTCCAGTCCGACAAACACCAGCGCATTCATAACCAGCGCAATGACACCAATCAGCAGAAAAGACAGGAATAAACTGTTTTTCAGCCGCTCCATATCCCGTTTCCCAAACTGCATGGCAAAAAATGCGCTGCTACCCATACACAATCCCAACAGGATCGAAGTCAGAAACACCATCAGCGTATACGCAGAGCCAACCGCCGCCAGCGCATCCGCTCCCAAAAACCGTCCCACGATCAGCGTATCCGCTACATTATATAATTGCTGCAATAGATTGCCGATCATTAGCGGCAGCGCAAACAGCAAAAGCCGCCGGGTGATGTTTCCTTCGGTCAAATCCAGCGACACAGTACCATTCCCCCTTTCTCACTTCGACTATCCTAACAGAATCAAACGAAAGCGTCAACCGTCCACCGCCTTGCTCAACTGGCGGTTGAAAAAAACAACCGTTGGTTAAACCACGCCTCCATTGTCTATCGCGTAACGGCATGATAAGATGAAATCACAAAAGGTCCTTTTGAATTTGCTTTGATAAGGATGAACGATATGGAACTTTGTATCGGAGCCACGATCCTTGCCGCACGCCACACCAAGGGTCTGACACAGGAGGCACTGGCTGATCTGGTGGGCGTATCCGCCGCTGCGGTCAGCAAATGGGAAACCGGAGTTTCCCAAAGTTAAAGATACTATATACCCAAACCCACGCTTACACGACTTCAACCTTGTAACAGAATACTAATAATAGAAGCACCAGTGCCATCACCTATCGTGTAGCACTGGTGTTTTGCTTTTGCAATAAGTGGGTGCTATTTTGAAATAAATAATTTTGGGCAAAAAACAATGCGTTCACATAATTTTTCTCGCTTTTGGCATTGAAATATGCTATAATAAAATCGTATTTTGCAACTATGTGGTATTGAAGAAGAGGTGCAAAAAATGGCAGTATCCTATAAGAAGCTATTCAAGATTCTCATTGACCGAGATATGAAGAAAGAGTTCCGTGATTTCGTCGGCATCAGCTATTCTACAATGAGCAAACTGGAAAAAGGCGAGAATACGACTGTTGAAGTGCTAGAAAAAATATGCCTCAAGCTCGGCTGC
>NZ_CAWVCU010000039.1:0-17260 GCF_963927765.1 uncultured Agathobaculum sp.
CGCGTGTACCCTCAGGGGTGGAAATCCGAAAACGGTTCATGGCCGCAAAACTCCTTTATCGCTTTATCGCGTTAAAATAATACCATACCTGTATCCCACCTGTCAACCCCTGTTTTTACGGATGACCATATCGCGATAGGTTGCGCCGTCCTGCACGACGGTCAGCCGTCCCGCGGCGCCCAATGCGCGGACGCGGGAAAAAATCAGCATATCACTGACCCGATTGCCTGCTTCATCGAGCTTGGCCAGCGCCCGGCCCACGGTCAGTGCAGCACGGCTTTTTTCCTCCTCCGGTACGCAGGACAGGATGATCTCATCATAAAAATCCTCAGAAACCGACTGCACTTTGCCGTCAACCATAGCGCGCAGCGGCGCATTTTCCTCCTGCATGCGCTTCCATTCTGTCAAAAGGGCGGCTTGTTCGGTCTGGGTCAGCTGACGACGGCGTTTGTAGAAATAAGGAACAATATTAGGCGACATCTCACCCACTGTTGAAAAACAAGCCATTCCTTCGCGCGGCGACTGCTCGACTCGTTTCTGCAAACTACGCTGCTCGATCCACGCCGCATACCGACGCAGTATGCATTGGGGCATGAGACGCAGCAAAGCATTCGTCACACGACTGTCTGTGATCACGCCGACTACAGATGTACTGCGCACCCGTTTGTTTGCCAAGGCGACCTCTCGTGCTGGAATCCAGCCAACCTCAGCTGCCCAAATCGGAATCTGCTTTTGATACAGACGACTGACCACATACCGCAGACCGCACTGCTCAAGCGCATTTCCACCCGCATACCAGATGACCGCCTCGTCAACCTCATCCAATCGGTCGATCACTTCCCAGTGCCGCGCCTGATATTCTGTCTGCCATGCCCCGTCCAATTCGGGATCGCCGCGCCACGGTGTCACTATGTCCGCGCGCGCGGCGCGGTCGGTCACGTCCCGAATATCGCCTTGTGAATAATCGTCTGAAAGCGCAAGAATATGCTCTGCCTTCATTTCGACATCAAGCGATCTGCATGCCTCTGTCAAGCATCCCTTTGCGCTGTCCCCAAAGCAAATCCAGTACAAAGTCATGCACCTCCGCTGTAATGCTCAGCCAGCTCGATCACCTTGTCCAGAAAGCTTTCCTCGCCCATGGTATTGAGCTTCCAAAACATTGCCTGACTGCCGCCCGAAGTGATCGCCGTCAAGAACAGGCGGTTCCCCTGCCCAGCCAACGTCAGGTTCAGGCTCACACGGTTGCTGCCCGTCCAGCTGAAGCGTTCAAATACACGCACGGCCACGCGCACGCCTTCCGCTGTCCAGTCACTGCCGTCCTCATAAGAGGCCGATGCGCTGCCATTCATGATGCCATCAAACAGATAGTCCAGAAATGCGTCAAAATCGCCGGTCAAATGCTTTTCGTACTTTGCCATACAGGGTCCCTCCTTCTATTCCATGCTGATTATGCAAACAGCGAAATCTGTGTTGTCTTGGGCATAGAACCCAATGCGCCGATCTGGTCAAGCAGTTCCACTACCGCTTTGGATGCCTTGGGGCAGCGCACGGTCAGTTCCTCCGCCGAAAGGAATTTGCCGTTTTTGCGCTCCTCTACAATGTTCTGCGCCGCCTGTTCGCCGATGCCGGGCATCGAAGTAAACGGCGGGATCAGTCCATTTTCGGTTACCAGAAAAGTCGTCGCATCCGACGCGTAAATATCCATCGGCTCAAAAACAAAGCCGCGGCGGTAAAACTCATGGCAGACCTCAAGCGTGGTGGACATTTCCTTTTCTGCTGCGGTGATTGTCTTTTCCTTTTCCTTGACCGCCAGCTCACGCAGCTTGTCCTGCACGACCTTATCGCCCTTGATCATGCAGGAAGCGTCAAAGCCCTTGGCGCGCACCGAAAAATACGCCGAGTAGAACGCAAGCGGTCGATGCACCTTAAACCACGCGATGCGGAATGCCATCATAACGTATGCAACCGCGTGCGCCTTGGGGAACATATACTTAATCTTCTTGCACGAATCAATGTACCAGTCGGGCACGTTCTGCTCGCGCATCGCGCCCTCCATTTCCTCGGTCAGGCCCTTGCCTTTACGCACCGATTCCATCGTCTTAAACGACAGCTTGGGCTGTACGCCCTGCAAGATCAGATAGTTCATGATATCATCACGGCAGCAGATACAGCCGGACAGCGGAATGCCCTTGCGTACCAATTCGGCTGCATTGCCCAGCCATACGTCCGTGCCGTGCGACAGGCCGGAAATCGAAACCAATTCGGCAAAGGTGGAAGGATGCGTCTCCTTGACCATGCCGCGCACGAACTTGGTACCGAACTCCGGCACCGCAAGACAGCCGAGATCACCCAGAATCGGGTCGGTGTCTGGATTTTCGCCCGTGTACTTGAGTGCCTTGCACGAATGGAACAGGCTCATGGTGTCCGGATCGTCAAGCGGGATCTCCTGCGCGTTGACACCGGTCAGGTTCTCCAGATGCTTGATCATGGTCGGGTCATCGTGTCCCAGCTCATCGAGTTTCAAGAGGTTCGCATCGATCGAGTGATATTCAAAATGGGTGGTGATGATGTCCGAATCCGGGTCGTCCGCGGGATGCTGCACCGGACAGACATCGTAAATCTCAATTTCCTTGGGCACTACAACGACACCGCCGGGATGCTGGCCGGAGGTTCGGCGCACACCGGTGCAGCCCGCTGCAAGGCGGTTTTCCTCCGCGCGTGAACACTCAATACCGCGCTCGTCCATGTATTTTTTGACATAGCCGTAGGCGGTTTTTTCCGCAACCGTGCCGATGGTGCCTGCGCGGAACACATGATCGTGCCCGAAAATCTCGCCCGTGTAATAATGGATACGCGACTGGTACTCACCCGCAAAGTTCAGGTCGATATCGGGCACCTTATCGCCCTCAAATCCCAAAAACGTCTCAAACGGAATATTGAATCCCTGCTTGGTCAGGGGCTTGCCGCAATTCGGACAGATTTTGTCCGGCAGATCGACGCCGCAGGAGTATTCCTCGTGCCACTCAACGTATTTGTCATCCGGGCACAGATAATGCGGCGCAAGCGAGTTTACCTCGGTGATATCCGACATAAACGCCGCCAGCGACGAGCCGACCGAGCCACGCGAGCCGACCAGATAGCCGTCCGCGAGCGACTTGGTCACCAGCTTCTGCGCGATGATGTACATAACCGCGTAGCCGTTGCCGATGATCGAGTTCAGCTCGCGGTCAAGCCGCGCCTGCACCATTTCAGGCAGCGGGTCGCCGTAAATGCGCTTCGCCTTTTCGTAGCACATGTTGCGCAGATCGTCCTCACATCCGTCGATGTGCGGCGGGTAGTTCTCCTTCGGCACAGGACGAATCGCATCACACATGTCCGCGATCATATTCGTGTTCTTGACCACGACCTCATACGCGCGATCCTCGCCGAGATAGGAAAACTCCTTGAGCATCTCATCGGTCGATTTGAAGTACAGCGGCGCCTGATTGTCTGCATCGCCAAAGCCCTGTCCCGCCATCAAAATGCGACGGAAGGCTTCATCCTCAGGTTCGAGGAAATGCACGTCTCCGGTTGCGCAGCAGGGTTTTCCTAATTCGTCGGCCAGCCGCAAAATGTCCCGGTTCCAGTCGCGCAGCTGTTCTTCGTCCTTCGCCATGCCCTTGGCAACCATAAACTGGTTGTTGCCAATCGGCTGGATCTCCAGATAATCATAAAAGGACGCAAGCCGCTTGAGTTCATCCCACTCCGCGCCGTTTGTCAGCGCGCGGAACACCTCGCCCGCCTCACACGCCGAGCCGAAAATCAGTCCCTCGCGATGACGGATCAGTTCGGAACGCGGCATGATCGGGCGCTTATTGTAATATTCCAGAAAGCTCTTGGAGATCAGCTGATACAGATTGCGCAATCCCGCCTGATTCTTTACCAGAATAATAAAGTGATACCGCGGCAGGTTTTTCAGCTTATTCTTGCGGTCGGTTGTCGCAGCGAGAACCGGGTTGATATCCACCGTGGTCACCGCATGCAGTTCATCTTTCAGCCGCGCAAGCAGCTTTACAAAAATACGCCCCAGAACAGCGGCATCCTCGCTCGCGCGGTGATGCTCAAACGGGCCGACCGCCAGTTCTTTCGCCAGAATATTCAGCTTAAACTTATGCAGATGCGGCAGCATCAAACGGCTCATTTCCAGCGTGTCAATGGCGGTAAAATCCCGCTCGATTTCCAGCCGCTTACAAGCCGTGCGCAAAAAGCCCATATCAAAGCCCGCATTGTGTGCGACGAGCGGATATTTTCCCTCGCCCGCCCATGCAAGAAACTTCGGCACGGCTTCGGCCAGCTCGGGCGCATCCGCGACCGTCTCGTCCGAAATACCGGTCAGCTTAGTGATTTCCTCGGGAATGGGCTTGTGCGGGTTGACGTATGTCTGGAAGCTGTCCTGAATCGCACCGTCCACGATGCGCACCGCCGCAATCTCGGTGATTTCCTCGCTGGCAGGGTTGAGTCCGGTCGTCTCAAGGTCAAAAACGATAAATGTACCAGTCAGCGGCTCGGTCGACTTGCCGCGCACGACCGAAAGCGTGTCCTCATCGTTGATATAATACGCTTCGATGCCGTAAATGATCTTCATATCCCCGATGATGCTTTTCTGCTTGCCCTCCTGCGCATGCAGCGCTTCGGGGAACGCCTGCGCCACGCCGTGGTCGGTGATCGCCATCGCACGGTGCCCCCACTGCGCCGCGCGGCACAGCAGTGCCGCAGTCGAGGTCATGCCGTCCATCGCGCTCATGTTGGTGTGCAGATGCAGCTCGACACGCTTCATCCCCTCAGCCTTGTCCTGCCGCACGGGCTTTTTCGCCTTGACGATACCGGTCGGCTCCAAAATCATTTCTTTGGCATAAGAGTCATACACCATTTTGCCCTGCACCGTGCAATACAGACCGTTTTTGATCTTGGAAGCAGTGTCGCCCGCCTTATCCGCGGCAAGGAACTTGGAAACGCGCACGGAATTCGTGCGATCGGTCATGTCAAAGGCGATCTTCACATAATCCTTGCCGGTTTTCTTGCTGTGAATATCCTTATTGTCGGTAAAGAACACCTCACCCTGGATGGTGACCATGTCATATGCCGCAATCGCCTCATTGACCGAGATGATCGGGTCCTGTATGAGCTTGCCAAAAATCAAATCATCCTCGCGCACCTTTTCCGTGCGCGGGCGCTGATAGCCGGTGTGCTCTTGTTTCGGTGCGGGACGCGGCTTTTTCGGTTTCGGCTCAGCGGGTGCTTCTGCCGCCGCCTGCTCAATCGCCTTCTGCAATATCTCTTCACGCGGCGACGCGTCAGATGCCGGTACGAAGTCGCAGACTTCCGCCCGCACGGCATGCACCGGACAGGGTGTGCCCAGCTCGCGCAGAATACGCGCTTCCAGATGGCGCAGCGCATTTGCAAAATGGCGTTCGCTGACCTCGTCCATCGGGATTTGCAGCGCGCCGTCTGCATAGCGCCACTTGCCGCAGTCGAGCAGCCCGCGCGCGGACGGCATACGAAACGCCATATCCTCATATAGCGAATGGATGTACTCTGCCGTCAAGCCATCCGACATCGTATAGCGCGGCTCGATGCACACACGGCTCAGACCGTATTGCTTTGCGATCTGTTTTTCCGCTTTGGCAAGCGTCTTGCGGCTGACGACCTGCTTCAGGTCGAGCTCCACCACCATTACCGTGTTATTATCCCCAAACGCGAGAGAACGCACCTCGCCTGAGGCGAGGTGCTGTTCTTCCGCAAGCAATTTACAGTTTTGAAATAAGTCTATCAGTTTGCCAGCCAATTTGACCGTTCCTCCGGATTATGCTTCGAAATGCTCTATCATGTCCATCAGCTCGTCCACCAGCTGCTCCTGCGGCACCTTTTTGATGATTTCTCCCTCACGGAAGATCAAACCGACGCCGTCGCCGCCCGCAATGCCGAGATCGGCCTCGCGCGCCTCCCCCGGCCCGTTGACCGCACAGCCCATCACAGCCACCTTGAGCTTCTTGCCGTGGATGTTCATGCAGCGCTGCTCGACCTCCTTGGCAATGCCGATCAGGTCGATGCGAGTGCGCCCGCAGGTCGGGCAGGAAACGACGTTAATGCCGTCCTCCGCGCAGCCGACTGCCTTCAAAATGGCCTTTGCCGCGTAAATCTCCTTGACCGGGTCATCGGTCAGGGAAACGCGGATGGTGTCGCCCACGCCGAGCGCAAGCAAGCCGCCGATGCCTGCCGCGGACTTGATCGTGCCCATGTACTCGGTGCCCGCCTCGGTCACGCCGAGGTGCAGCGGATAGTTCGTCTTTTCGTGCGCCAGCAGATACGCCTGCATGGTATACGGCACGGAGGACGACTTGATCGAAATACAAATATCGTCAAACCCGCAGTCATTCAGCAGGCCAACGTGATACAGCGCGGATTCCACCATCGCCTCAGGCGTCGGGCCGCCGAACTTTTCGAGAATATGTTTTTCGACTGAACCCGAGTTGACGCCGATGCGGATCGGAATCTTACGCTCCTTCGCCGCCTGCACGACCGCATGCACACGGTCCGCCCCGCCGATGTTGCCGGGGTTGAGCCGGATTTTATCCACGCCCGCCTCAATCGAGGCGATCGCAAGCCGGTAATCAAAATGGATATCCGCTACAACCGGAATCGGCGAGTTTGCGCAGATTTCTTTGAGTGCTTCCGCCGCCTGTGCGTCCGGCACGGCGCAGCGCACAATATCGCAGTCCGCTTCCGCGAGCGCATGAATCTGCGCCAGCGTCGCTTTTGCGTCGCGCGTATCTGTGTTGGTCATGGACTGCACCGCGATCGGTGCGCCGCCGCCAATCGGCACATCCCGCACCAGGATCTGCTTGGTCTGTTTCACGTTCCTGTACCTCCCATGATGATGCGTAAAATATCCTGTCCTGTCACATAAACCATCAACGCCAAGAGCAGCATCAACCCTGCCGCATGGATGTATCCTTCATACTTGGGCGGCACCGGCTTACGGCGCACCGCTTCAATAAAAAGGAACAGCAGCCGTCCGCCATCCAGTGCGGGCAGCGGCAGCAGATTCATCACACCCAGATTGATCGAAATAAAGGCAACCAGCTGGAAGAATGAGATCATACTGTATTTCGCGGTGTCTGCCATGACCTCGGCTACGCCCACCGGCCCGGAAAGCTGGTCGACACCGACCTGTCCGGTCACCAGCATGCCAAGGCTGGCCCAGACCATACGTGCATAACTCACCGAAGTGCGTACCGCCATACTGAAACGCAAGCCAATACTGTTCGGCTGCTCTGCAAAGGTCAGACCGATCATTTTGCGGCCGTCTCCCGCATCAATCGTTGCTTCCAGCTTGACGGCAGGCAGCGTGATTTTCTCACCATCCCGGCGCACAACAACCTCATAGGTGGTATCCTCGCCGCGTGCGAGTGCGACCTCGAAATCGCTGCGCAGCAGGATTCTGTATCCATCCACCTTGAGGATCTCGTCCCCGGCCTGAAGACCGCCTTCTGCCGCAGCCGTGCTCGCCGGGTCAACCGAGGCAAGCGTCGCCACAATATAGCCGCCGTCCGGGCCATTAGGCCGCATGACTGCCAGCACAATCAGAAAACCGACGAGAAAATTCATCAGCGCCCCCGCGGCCACGATCAGCATGCGGCGCGGCAGGCTTGCCTTACCGAATGCATGCTCGTTTTCGCTTTCGCTGTCCTCGCCTTCCATCACGCACGCGCCGCCGAACGGCAAAAGCTTCAAACAATACATCGTGCCGTGATACTGCTTTTTCAGCAGCGTTGGCCCCATACCGATCCAAAACTCATTGACTTGTACCCCGCCGCGCTTGGCCGTGATAAAATGCCCGAATTCATGCACGATAACCAGCATGCCAAACGCCAGAATGGCAAGTATGATTTGCAGCAAAACACTTCTCCTCTCACAGGGTAAAACAAATTCGCTTTATGACAATACGATCTCCCGTGCCGCACGGTCAGCCGCAAGCACATCATCAAGCGTCACGCTACTGCGGTACGCAATCGCATCCAGCGCCTGTGCCACCCGCTCGGCAATCTCCGTAAACCCGATGCGGCCTTCCAGAAACAAACCGACCGCCGCTTCGTTTGCACCGTTAAGCACCGCACCGCGGTCACCCTTGCGTGCCGCCGCCTGACGCGCAAGATTCAGCGCCGGGAATGCTTCGTAATCCGGTGCATAGAAGGTCAGCTTTGCCGCTTCCGCCAGCGACAAGCGCGGCACCTTACAGGCCACGCGCGCGGGATAAGTCAGCGCATACTGGATCGGCAGCCGCATATCGGGCAAGCCAAGCTGCGCGATCATCGCACCGTCGGCAAATTCGACCGCGGAATGCACGATGCTTTCCCGATGGATGACGATTTCGATATCCTCGGGCGACATGTCGTACAGCCACATCGCCTCGATCAGTTCCAGTCCCTTGTTCATCATGGTCGCCGAGTCGATCGTGATTTTCGCGCCCATTGACCAGTTCGGGTGCGCGAGGGCCTGCTCGCGTGTGACCGACCGCATTTCCGCAGCTGTTTTTCCAAAAAACGGGCCACCCGACGCGGTCAGGATGATTTTGGCAAGCGGATTGCCGTGTGCGGCCTGCGCACACTGGAAAATCGCCGAATGCTCGGAATCGACCGGCAGAATTTTCACGCCCTTTTCCCGCGCCGCGCGCATGACCAACTCACCCGCACACACGAGCGTTTCTTTGTTCGCTAAGGCGATATCCTTGCCCGCGTCAATGGCTGCCAGTGTCGGCAGCAGACCGACCATGCCGACCACCGCGGTCACCACGATATCCGCACCGCTCTCTGCCGCGCAGGCGGTTAAGCCGTCCATACCGCTCAATACGCGAATATCCGTATCCGCAAGCTTGACCTTGAGGTCGCGCGCTGCTGCTTCGTCAAACGCACACACCATCTTCGGATGCAATGCACGCGCCTGCTCTTCGAGTAAGTTTATGCGCCGATTCGTCGTCAATGCGACAACTTCGGCATCAATCGAGGGCAAAATATCGACCGTTTGCGTACCGATCGACCCGGTCGACCCTAAAATCGCAATTTTCTTCATAAAACACACCTTTACCAAAGGATCCGGAACAGAATCTCCGCGAACGGAGCGACAAACAGCACGCTGTCAAACCGGTCGAGTACGCCGCCGTGTCCCGGAAAAATATGGCCATAATCCTTGATGCCGGTCTGTCGCTTGATGACTGAGAAGGACAGGTCGCCGATCTCACCCAGCACAGCGCCCACGCCGCCCAGTACAGCCGCTGCCCACAGCGGCATCTCCAGACCCAGCGTTGCATTCAGCAGCAGTGCAAAAAGCAGCACCAGCACTGCCCCTCCGATCACGCCGCCAACCGCACCTTCCACGGTTTTTTTCGGGCTGACGACTGGTGCAAGCTTATGCTTGCCGAAAAACATGCCGGCAAACAGCGCACAGGTATCTGCGCCCCACGCCGCAAGCAGCGGCAGGAGTACGATGAACTGTCCTGCGCGCAGGTTGGTCTCCCCGATGGGCGGTAGAAAATCCATCTGGTAGATACGCAGCAGGCTGAGCATGAGATACGGCACCAGCAGCGCGCCGAAAAAGCCCCAAGAAACCTGTGCGGCGTTCATCCGTTCGTGGAACCGCAGCTCGATAGCAAACGAACCAATCAGCAGCACGAAAATCAGACCCTGCACCACATCAATCAGATCCAACGGCAAAATATCAAAATGCCCGATGGCCAGCCCCAGCGAAACCAGCAGGCACAGCAGCAGCTCCAGCCGGTTATGCACCAGTTTGGTAGAGCCGAGCACTTCATACGTCGCCAGCACACACAATGCCGCGATTGCCAGTTCCAAAATGATAGACGGAAATACATACAGCGCAAGCAACACCGCGATAAAGCCGACTACGCCAAACAACACTCTTGCTTTCATAGCATTACACCTCGCTCTGTCTGTTTATACGCCGCCAAACCGGCGATTGCGCTTGTTAAACGCATCGATCGCCGCGTCCATATCGGTCGTTTTGAAGTCCGGCCACAACACATCGGTAAAATAATACTCCGCATAGGCCGACTGCCATAACAGGAAATTCGAGGTGCGGATTTCGCCGGAAGGACGGATGATCAGATCCGGGTCCGGCATGTGTGCCGTATACAGATGCGCGCCGATCGTCTCCTCGGTGATGTCCTCGGGCGCCAACGCACCGCTTTTCACCTGCGCCGCAATGGCACGCACCGCGTTCTTGATCTCATCCCGTCCGCCATAGTTGATGCACAGGGAAGCAGTCGCCGCATCCGGCCCCAGCCGGTCGGCGATCTCATCCACTTCGCGGATCTGCGCACGGATATCCTCGGGCAGCGGCGTCAGATCACCCAGTACGCGCACCGCGACCCCGCGCTGGAACATGGTCTCCGCCGCTTCTTTCAGGTAAGCACGGAACAGGTTCATCAGTGCGTTTACCTCTTCCTGCGGCCGTTTCCAGTTTTCGGTCGAGAACGCATACACCGTAAAATACTGTACGCCAATGTCCTTGCAGTAGGTCGCAATCGTGCGGAAGGTCTCCGCGCCAACCTTGTGCCCCGCCTGCCGCGGCAGGCCGCGTTTTTTTGCCCAACGGCCGTTGCCATCCATAATGACCGCAATATGGCGCGGCACCGGTCGGTTTTCCGCCACATCTACTTTCTTTTTCCGTCTAAACAGACCCACAATACTTCCCCCATGCAAAGGGGCGGCGAACCCGCCGCCCCCCATTTTTAAACTTCTGCCAACTCCTTGGACTTTTTCGAGACCATTGCGTCAATTTCCTTGACGTACTTATCGGTCAGCTTCTGCATCTTCTCTTCGCCCTCATGCAGCTCGTCCTCGGTCATTTCGCTCTTCTTCTGCGCAGCCTTAAACTTGTCGATCGCATCACGGCGAATGTTGCGCAGCGCAACCTTGGCTTCCTCGCCCGTCTTGGACACGCCCTTGATCAGTTCCTTACGGCGCTCCTCGGTCAGCGGCGGGAAATTCAAGCGAATCTGCTTGCCGTCGTTCTGCGGATTGATGCCCAGATCGGAAACCTGAATCGCCTTTTCAATCGCCTTGAGGATCGAGCCGTCCCACGGCTGGATCGCAAGCGAACGCGGATCGGGCGTGGAAATAGCGGCAACCTGATTGAGCGGCGTCGGCGCGCCATAATACTCGACCGTGATCTTGTCCAGAACGGCAGGATTTGCGCGGCCTGCGCGCACTGCCGCCAGTTCCTTGGCGAGCACGTCGAGTGTTTTCTTCATCTTGTCTTCATAAGCGTTCAGCTGAGCCTTCATGATTTGTCCTCCTCTACGATCGTGCCGATCTTTTCACCATTGACCGCACGATAAATATTTTCCGGATCGGAAAGCGCGAATACCAAAATCGGAATGTGGTTATCCATGGAAAGCGAGGTCGCGGTCGTATCCATCACGCCAAGGCCCTGATTGAGCACGTCCATATAGGTGAGGCGATCATATTTCTTTGCATCCGGATTCTTTGCCGGGTCGGAATCATACACGCCGTCGACATTCTTAGCCAGCAGAATTACTTCCGCACCGATCTCCGCCGCACGCAGCACCGCTGCCGTATCGGTGGAGAAGAACGGGTTGCCCGTGCCGCAGCCGAAAATCACCACGCGACCCTTTTCCAGATGGCGCGTCGCACGCTGCCGAATATACGGCTCGGCAATACGGTTCATCTCGATTGCTGTCTGCACGCGTACTGGCACGTCGCGCTGCTCCAGCGCATCCGCCAGCGCCAGCGCGTTGATCGTGGTCGCCAGCATACCCATGTGGTCGGCGCGGGTACGTTCCATCTTGCCGCCGCCATCCTTGACGCCGCGCCAGAAGTTACCGCCGCCAACAACAATGCCGATCTCGCAGCCCTGTTCGTTGCATTTTTTGATCACATCGCATACCGGACCGATTACGTCAAAGTTCAGTCCAAAATGCTTATCGCCCGCAAGCGCCTCGCCGCTGATTTTGATCAGCACACGTTTATATCTTTGTGTTTCCATGCTCCACACTCCTTGCTTCATTTTCCCGTATTCTATTCTACCCTATAACCGCTTATTTTGCAAAGGGTTTCGCTATGGATTTTACAATTTATGCACAACTGTCTTGCGTATGCCGCAAGTACACACCGTCACTTACCCACACTCGCCCAGATGCCAAAAAAATCCCGCTCCTTTCGGAACGGGATTTCTTGCTATATGTCAGTCTGACAACTTACTTCTTCAGAACGACCTCGCCGCCCAGACCGGTGTGCGCGGTGATGTACTCGCGGCCCATCTTAGCGTACTCGAACGGATTCGCCTTAGCCGGGTCCTGCTCTGCCTCAACCATAATCCAGCCGGTGTAACCAGCCTTGTCGAGCAGATCGAACACCTTGTCGAACTCTACGCAGCCGTCCGGATCGCCCGGAACAGTGAACGCGCCAGCGCGAACCGCGTCGAGGAAGGACCAATGCTCTGCACGAGCCTTCTCCACCAGCGGCATACGCATGTTCTTGAGATGTACGTGACCAACGCGGTCAGCAAACTTCTCGAGCATCTTGACCGGGTCCTCGCCTGCGAAGGTGAAGTGGCCGGTATCAAAGCATAGGAATACGTACTTGGGATCGGTGTTCTCCATCAGACGGGTGGTCTCCTCCACCGTCTGGCACACGGTGCCCATGTGATGATGGAAGCAGGTGCGGATGCCATACTTCTCCATAGACAGCTTGCCCAGCTTGTTCAGGCCCTCAGTGAAGCGAACCCACTCCTCATCGGTCAGCACGCGCTTGTTCTCCATGTCGAGAACCGGGGTATCGAGCTGGCCCTGAATGGAGCCGGACTGCTCGGATACGTTGATTGCGGTAGCGCCAACATAGGAGAGGTAATCCAGTTCCTTGATGAACTCTGCCTCAACCTCTTCGTACGGCTTGTCAACCAGGAAAGAGGAGAACCACTTGGATGCGATGGTCATGTTGCGCACGTCGAGCATGTGCTTAAGAACTTCCTTATCCTCCGGATACTTGTGGCCGACTTCGCAACCGTCAAAGCCCGCGAGCTTCATCTCGGAAATGCACTGCTGGAACGTATTCTCATCGCCCAGATCCCACATATCGTCATTGGACCAGCCGATCGGGCAGATGCCCAGCTTTACTTTCTTCGGATCTAACATGTGTTATTCCCTCCATTTTCATCTCTCATGCGCATGCTTCCACATGCGCCATTACTATCCTTATTGTACTCAACAATATATCAAAAGTCAAACGCATTTTTGCACAGAAATGACCTGTGCAAAAAGCTTTTTCAGCAAATTGCACAGTGCCGCCGTGCGCGGGCACGCAGCATCCTTTTTTCCCGACGTTCTGCCTCTTAAATGCGCGCTACACCCGAGTCGCGTGCCGCCTGTGCGACTGCATCCGCGACCGAGCGGATGACCTTCTTGTCAAACGCCATCGGCATGATATATTCAGGCGTCAGTTCCTCATCCGATACACAATAAGCGATCGCCTTAGCGGCAGCCAGCTTCATTTCCTCGTTGATATCGCTGGCGCGCACGTCCAGTGCGCCACGGAAAATGCCCGGGAACGCGAGCACGTTGTTGATCTGATTCGGGTAGTCCGACCGGCCTGTGCCGACTACTGCGGCACCGCCCTTTTTGGCATCCTCCGGCCAGATTTCTGGCACCGGGTTTGCCATGGCAAACACCATCGGATTTTCCGCCATGGTGGAAACCATTTTACTGGTCAGCACCTGCGGTGCCGACATGCCGAAGAACACATCCGCATCCTTGATGGCGTCCGCCAGCGTGCCGGTCATGTGGCTGCGGTTGGTGACGCGCGCCATTTTGGCCTGCGCAGGGTTCAAACGCTCGTCACCCTCACAGACAATGCCGAAGCGCTCAACCATGGTCACGTCGCGGATACCGAGGAACATCAGGAATTTGGTCACTGCAATCGCAGCCGCGCCGCAGCCGTTGACGACCATCTTGATATCCTCTACCTTGCGGCCGGTCAGACGGCAGGCATTGATGAGCGCCGCACCGCAGCAGACCGCCGTGCCGTGCTGATCATCGTGGAACACCGGAATGTCACAGACTTCCTTGAGCTTGCGCTCGATCTCAAAGCAACGCGGCGCCGCGATGTCCTCCAGATTGATGCCGCCGAACGAGCCGGAAATCAGCTGGATGGTGCGCACAATTTCGTCCACATCCTTGCTCTTGACGCAAAGCGGGAACGCATCCACGTCCGCAAACGCCTTGAACAGCGCGCACTTGCCCTCCATAACCGGCATTCCGGCCTCCGGGCCGATATCGCCAAGACCCAGCACCGCCGTACCGTCCGTGATAACGGCGACCAGATTATGCCGGCGGGTATAAGTGTAGCTCAAGGACGGATCCTCCTTGATTTTCAAACACGGCTCGGCAACGCCGGGCGTATAAGCAATCGAAAGATCCTCTTTGCTATTGACCTCGCAGCGTGCAACAACCTCGATCTTGCCACCCCACTGCTCATGCGCCTTAAGGGCGCGTTCCTTCAAATCCATATTGTTTCCTCCATCGGCTTACAGCACAAATTTCGTTAGTATAATTTTACCGTAAAATCACGCTTCTGCATAGGGGCAGAATGGACAAACCCATACACCAAAAAGACGCGCTGCCAATTGCAGCGCGCCTGATATCTGTTTGGATTACTTGCGAGAAATTGCCTTCTTAGCAGCCTCAACGATGTGAGCCGCCGTCAGGCCGTATTCCTCACGCAGGAAGCTCTCCGCGCCAACCTGGCCGAAGCGATCCTCAACACCGACCATCTCCATCGGAACCGGGCAGTTCTGGATGACAACGTTTGCAATCGCGGAGCCAAGGCCGCACTTGACCTGATGGTTCTCTGCGGTTACGATCGCGCCGCACTCCTTAGCAGAGTCGATGATGAGCTGCTCATCCAGCGGCTTCCAGGTGAACATGTCGATCACCTTCGCGGAAATGCCCTCGGCAGCCAACTGCTCCTGTGCCTTGAGCGCCTCGTCTACCATGATGCCGGAAGCGATGATAGCAACGTCCTTGCCTTCCTTCAGGGTAACGCCCTTGCCGATCTCGAAGTCCGAGCCATCGCCGTAAACGGTGGTGAAGGTCTTGCGGATCATGCGCATGTAAGAGAACTTGCCGGATTCGGCCAGCTTCTTGGTCAGGCAATTGATCTGCGCATAGTCGACCGGATCGACAACAACTGCATCCGGAATGGACATGTACAGTGCGCAATCCTCAAACGGCATATGGGTGCCGCCATTGTAAGCCGCGCAAACGCCGGGGTCAGAACCGACGATATGTACCGGCAGCTTGGCATAAGCTGCGCTCATGAACGCCTGATCGAATGCACGGCGGGAAGCGAAGCAGCCAAAAGAGTGTACAAATACGGTCTTGCCGGTTGCACACAGGCCAGCGGAAACGCCGACAGCGTTGGCTTCCGCGATACCAGCGTTGATGGTGCGCTCCGGATATGCCTTCGCCAGCTTGCCGGTATTGATGCAGTTCTCGAGGTCACAGTCAACATGCATGACCGTGGGGTCCTTTTCCATCATCTCGAGCATTGCGGTAACGTAACCGTCGCGGTTTGCACGAGAATCCTTTTCGTGTTTGCCAATCAAAGTAAAGCTCATGTTCGTACCCTCCCTTACTGTGCCTTGATCTCAGCGAGCTGCTTCTCAGCATAAGCAATGGCTTCGTCCCACTGCTCCTTGGACGGCTGAGAAGAATGCGCGCCCGTACCGTCGGCAAAGGTAGCGCCCTTGCCCTTAACCGTGTTCAGCACAATGCAGGTCGGTACGCCCTTGGTCGCGTAAGCGGTCTGGATCGCGTCGTAGATCTGCTCAACATCGTTACCGTCTTCGCACTCGACTACGTTCCAGCCGAACGCCGCGAACTTGGCGCCGATGCCCTTGGCATGCTTCATAACATTCTCGCATGCGCCGTCGAGCTGATACTTGTTATCGTCGACAAAGCAAACCAGATTGTCCAGCTGATAATGTACTGCGAACTGAGCGCCTTCCCAAACCTGGCCCTCGTCTGCCTCGCCGTCGCCGACAAAGACGAATACGTGGTTGTCGCGGCCGTCGATCTTGTTGCCAAGCGCTGCGCCGGTTGCGGTGGACATGCCCTGACCGAGCGAGCCGGTGGTCAGGTCAACGCCGGGGGTCTTGGTGCGGTCGGTATGGGACGGGAAGTTGGTGTGCGGCTGGTTGAGCGTATACGCATCCTCCAGCGGATAGAAACCCTTCAGGCCGAGGGTAGCGTACATTGCCGGGCCGGCATGTCCCTTGGACAATACGCACCAGTCACGATCCTCCCAGCGGGGGTTCTTCGGATCAATCTTCATTACTTCACCATACAGAACGGCCAGCGCGTCAATGATGGACATCGAGCCGCCCACGTGGCCAAAGCCAAGCGAGCCGATGGTTTTCAGGGTTTCCAAACGGATTTCCTGCGCAAATACGCGAAGCTCCTGCATCTTTTCTGCTTTCTGCATTGCATACACCTGCCTAATTCAAAATATTTTCTCTCCACGGAACAGGTTCCGGCCACAGCGGCAGCGGGCCGCTGTATATCGATTACAGTGTATCACCAAGCTACCCAGATTTCAACCAAAATTCATACATTTGTTTACAAAAATTCCATCCGCCGTTTTGTGGCCTTTGGGATATTTTATAAAATTTCGCTGGCATTTTTTCGAAATTTGTTTGTTATGTATTGGTTGTCTTTTTATCCATTGTTGGTTATCTCGTCCCAATGTTTCACATGCGCAGCTCCTTTTTTGCCCTCCTTTTCCGATTTACAAATATGACCAAAATGCAACCATATTTCCCCTGCCGAGAAATATTTTAAAAAATTGTTTTCTCCCTTTTAATCAAAAAACATTGCTGCGTTCACGCCCCCGCATGCAATAGTTTGCCATTATTGATCGCATTCGCCCATTTCCGCCATTTTTTGTGCCAGTAGACAATTTATGCATTTTTTGATACACTATTAAAAGCTATTCTGGTTAATTTTCGGGTAAGAATGGAGAAAAGGGAAGATGAAAGTCAGCCGTCTCAATTCAATTGAACAATATGTAATCTCACGCGAAACCGTCAGCATTGATGAATTATGCGAGGTTTTCGGCGTTTCCAAGAACACCATCCGCCGCGATTTGAATGAACTTGAGGTGCGCGGACATATCACCAAGGTGTACGG
>NZ_CAWVCU010000040.1:0-32312 GCF_963927765.1 uncultured Agathobaculum sp.
GGGTGCCTTTGATTTGCACTTTGCGTCTGTATTTGGTATAATACTTGCGAACAAGAAACAATACTGCTGCTGTGCGGCGCGGATGCAAAAGAAAGCATCGGCCAGCCGCTGCGGCATCATACTGTGTAGACATACTGGTCAGAATAATGGAGGATAACATGGGAAATAGCAATGCATGCATGGCAGAGCTGCGCGCTGCCGTTCCGGAAATAGAAATTGTATCAAATGAGCCGATGAGCCGCCATACAACCTTTGCCATCGGCGGTCCTGCTGATTTGTTTGTGATACCGAAAACGTTGGAGCAGTTGGCAGGGGCGCTCAAGGTGCTTCGGAACTGCGGGGTACCGCTGCTGGTGCTTGGCAACGGTTCCAACATGCTGGTTTCGGATGCGGGATATCGCGGTGCGGTGATCTGCACGACCGAGATGGATGATGTGCGTGCAGGCGAGGATGGCACGTTGGTGGCGCAGGCGGGTGCTTTGCTGGCCCGCGTGGCGCGGCGCGCACAGCGTGCAGGTTTGACCGGTGCGGAGTTTTCCGGCGGTATTCCGGGCAGCGTAGGCGGCGCAGTGTTCATGAACGCCGGTGCGTATGACGGTCAGATGGCCGGCATTGTGGAAAAGACCGAGTATCTGGACGGCGAGGGTAACCTGCACACGCTGACAGGCGAGGAACATTGCTTCGGCTATCGCAACAGCGCATTCCGCGCGCATCCGGATTGGACGGTTGTCCGCACGACAATGCGGTTGCAGCCGGGTGATCCGGCGGCAATTTTGGATAAGATGAATGATTTTGCACAGCGCCGACGGAATAAGCAGCCGCTGAATTTCCCGTCTGCTGGCTCTACCTTCAAACGGCCGGAAGGATATTTCGCCGGAAGACTGATCGAGGACGCAGGCCTGAAGGGTGTCTCGGTTGGCGCGGCGCAGGTTTCGGAAAAGCACGCCGGTTTTCTCATCAACCGCGGCGGCGCGACCTGCGATGAAATGCTGCGTCTGATCGAGCTGGTGCAGCAGCGTGTGCGCGAGCGGTTCGGTGTGGATTTGGAATGTGAGGTTCGCATCGTTCGCTAAAGCGCTTTGCCGGACAAGGGGGATGGCATCAATGTATTTTTTAATTGTTTCGGGTATGTCGGGTGCAGGAAAGAGCCGCGCGGTAGCCACATTTGAGGATCTGGGCTACTACTGCGTGGATAATCTGCCGATTGCACTGATCCCGTGCTTTGCGGAGATCTGTCTTGCGGCAACCGAACGATATGAACGGGTCGCACTAGTGACCGATGTGCGTGCAGGCGGTGATTTTCAGCAGCTGTTTGATTCGCTTGATTCGATCAAAACCATGGGCTGCGATTATCGCATCCTGTTTTTGGATACGGATACGCCGACGCTGATCCGACGCTTCAAAGAGACGCGCCGCAAGCATCCGCTGATGGAAAAAGGCGTACCTATGACCGCGGCGATCGAAAGAGAACGCAATATGCTGGCAGCGCTGCGCAACCGTGCGGATTTTGTGGTCGATACGACCGGTCTGTCCGCTGCCGGTCTGCGCGAGCGACTGCTTGCCTTGTTTTCCGGTGCAGAGGGCAGCGGTGCGTTCGAGGTGATCGTGCAGTCGTTCGGGTTTAAGTATGGTATCCCGCCGGAGTCCGATCTGGTGTTTGACGTGCGTTTCCTGCCCAACCCGTATTACGAAATGAGCTTGCGCGAGAAAAACGGAACCGACCCGGATGTGCGGGATTATGTGTTCCAAGGCGGCACAGCCGATGCGCTGATGGGCCATTTGACCAGCATGATTGACTTTCTGCTGCCGCGCTATATGGCAGAGGGAAAGTCCAATGTCATCATCGGTATCGGCTGTACGGGCGGAAAACACCGCTCAGTCGCCATTGCAGAAGCGCTCAGTGGGCATCTGCGTGGCCATGATTACGGCGTGGTCACTATGCACCGCGATTATCAGAGATAAACAAAGAAAAACAGGGAGCAGAGATGTCCTTTTCAACCGAGGTAAAAAATGAGCTGTGCCGTGTGTCGATGCAGCGTGCGTGCTGCACGCGGGCGGAGGCTTACGGCGCATTGCTCCATGCAACGGTTTTCTCCCATCGGGAAATCCGTTTGTCCACAGAAAACGCTGTGGTCGCGCGCCGCTTGCAGGCCTTGCTGCAGCGCGCGTTTTTTGTCGTGTGTGAGCCGCAGCATCAGGGCAGAAAGTATCAGATCGTGCTCGATCAGCCTGCACAGATCGGACGGATTTTTGATGTGCTGGGCTATGACCGGAAAAGCCATGTGACATATCACCTGAACCGGAACGAACTGGAGGAGGACTGCTGCTTAGCATCCTTTCTGCGCGGCGCGTTCCTGATGGCGGGCACGGTGGCAGGGCCGGACAAGAAAAGCCATCTGGAGCTGAAAAGCGGTCACCAGAGCCTTGCCGGAGAGGAAACCAGCCTGCTGCTGGACTTGGGGCTGTCCCCGAAGCTTGCGCATCGCAGCGGCAGCTGCTTGCTGTACTTCAAGGACAGCGCAAGTGTGGAGGATTTTCTCACGCGCATCGGCGCGCCGCATGCGGCGATGGCGCTGATGGAGGCCAAAGTGGAGAAAAATCTGCGTAACACCATCAACCGACAGGTCAATTGCGAGACAGCCAATCTTGTCAAGACAGCGGACGCGGCAGCGCGGCAGATCGCAGCGATTCGGGCTGTGCTTGACACGCGCGGCGAAGAGGCATTTCCGGAGAATCTGCGGGAAACTGTGCGTCTCCGGCTCGACTATCCGACCGATACGCTGGCAGAGCTGGCGCAGCGGTTCGATCCGCCGATCTCCAAGCCGGGGCTGAGCCACCGTTTGAAAAAGATCACTGAATTTGCGTCAAAGGAGGACTAAATGGTACCATTTGCGCATTTGCATGTGCATAGTGAATACAGTCTGCTGGATGGTGCATGCCGCATCGAAGGTCTGGTCGACCGTGTGGCAGCGCTGGGACAGTCCGCGTGCGCACTGACCGATCACGGCGTGATGTACGGCGTGATCGACTTTTACCGGGCATGCAAGGCCAAGGGCGTGCATCCGGTGATTGGATGTGAGGTGTACCTTGCGCCGCATTCACGGTTCGACCGCAGCTATGTGAACGGGGAATGGCACAGCCATCTGATTTTACTGTGCGAAAATATGACCGGTTACCGCAACCTCATTCACATGGTGTCGCTGGGCTTTGCCGAAGGATTCTATATGAAGCCACGCATTGACATGGAACTGCTGCGACAGCATAGCGAGGGGTTGATCTGCCTGTCTGCCTGCCTTGCGGGCGTGATTCCTCGTGCGCTGGCAGAGGGCGATATGGATGGCGCCTATGAACTTTGCGAGCAGTTTCTGGAAATCTTTGACCGTGACCATTTTTATCTGGAAGTGCAGGATCACGGAATTGAAATTCAGAAAAAGGTCAACGAAGGCTTGTTCCAGCTGGCCGAAGAACTGAACATCGGTCTGGTTGCGACCAACGACGCGCATTATCTGACTCGAAAGGACGCACGTATTCAGGATGTCCTTATGTCCATCCAGATGGGAAAGACGGTGGACGACCCCACGCGCATGAAGTTTGAGACCGAGGAGTTCTATATCAAGGATGCGGACGAGATGGCCGCATTGTTCCCGAATCACCCCGAAGCGCTTGCCAATACGGTGAAAATTGCCGAGCGTTGTCAGGTCGAATTTGAGTTCGGCAAATATCACTTGCCGGAATTTGACGTGCCGCAAGGGTATACCGCCCTGCAATACCTGCAAAAGCTATGTGATGAGGGCTTTGCTGTGCGCTATCCGAAGGACGACGGCACGGTGCGGGCGCGCTTGCAGTATGAGATCGACATGATTACCCAGATGGGCTTTGTCGATTACTTTTTGATTGTTTCCGACTTTATCGGCTATGCCAAACGGCAGGGCATCCCAGTCGGGCCGGGACGTGGTTCGGCAGCTGGTTCAATCGTATCTTACTGTCTGGGCATCACCGACCTTGACCCCATCCACTATTCGCTCTACTTCGAACGATTCTTGAATCCGGAGCGCGTATCCATGCCGGATATCGACGTGGACTTCTGCTATGTGCGCCGCCCGGAAGTGATTGAGTACGTCACCAATAAGTATGGCAAGGATCGCGTGGCGCAGATCGTGACCTTTGGTACGATGGCGGCGCGCGGTGCGATCCGCGATGTCGGTCGTGCGCTCAATATCCCGTATAACGAAGTCGACGTGGTTGCCAAGCAGGTACCGAACGAACTGCACATCACAATCGACAAGGCGCTTGCGGTCAACCCGGAACTGAAAAAAATGTATGATGAGAAGCCGCAGGTGCGCGAGCTGATCGACACGGCGCGCGCGCTCGAGGGCATGCCGCGCCATGCTTCCACGCACGCGGCGGGCGTAGTCATCACCAAAGACCCGGTTGACACCTATGTGCCGCTCGCGCGTAACGACGAGCAGATGGTCACACAGTTTACCATGACCACGCTCGAAGAGCTGGGACTGCTGAAAATGGATTTTCTCGGTCTGCGCAACCTGACGGTCATTGCGGACGCGGAAAAGATGATCCGCCGCCATGTGCCGGATTTCAATATCGAAAAGGTGGACATGAATGACAAGGCCACCTATGAAATGCTGGGGCGCGGCTCAACGATGGGCGTGTTCCAGCTGGAAAGCGCGGGCATCACCAATGTCGTCACCGGTCTGCAGCCGGAGTCGATTGAGGATATCACCGCAGTCGTGGCGCTTTACCGTCCGGGGCCGATGCAGTCCATCCCACGTTATATCGAGTGCCGCCATCATCCGGAAAAGGTGACGTATAAGCATCCGCTGCTCGAGCCGATTCTTGGCGTTACCTATGGCTGCATGATTTATCAGGAACAGGTCATGCAGGTATTCCAAAGCTTAGCAGGCTATTCGCTCGGCAAGGCGGACATGGTGCGCCGTGCAATGAGCAAAAAGAAGATGAAGGAGCTGGAAAAAGAGCGCGTCAACTTTATCCACGGCAATGCGGAGCTCGGCATTGACGGCGCGGTGAAACGCGGTGTGCCGGAAGCTGTTGCGGCAAGTTTGTTCGACGAGATCATGGATTTCGCCAACTACGCCTTCAACAAAGCGCATGCGGTGTGTTATGCGGTGGTTTCTTTCCGCACGGCGTATCTCAAATGCCATTATCCGCGCGAGTATATGGCGGCGCTGCTGACCAGCGTACTGGATTCTTCGGACAAGATCTCGGAATATATTCAGGCCGCGCGCGAAATGGGCATTTCCGTGCTGCCGCCGGACGTGAACGAGTCGTTTGACGGATTTTCGGTTTCCGGGCGCGATATTCGCTTCGGTCTTGCCGCAGTCAAAGGCGTGGGCCGTTCGTTTATGAAGCAGCTGGTGGCAGAACGAGAGACGGGCGGGCTGTTTTCCTCGTTTCAGGAGTTCTGCGAGCGCATGTACGACCGCGAACTGAACCGCCGCGCACTTGAAAGTCTGATCAAAGCGGGTGCGTTTGATTCGATGGGCTACCGCCGCAGTCAGCTCATTCAAATCGTGGGCGCGGTGGTGGATGCGATTGCGCAGAGCCGCAAAAAGAATATCGAAGGGCAGATGGATCTGTTTGGTATGGGCAACGACGAGGTGCAGGATACGCAGATTGCTTTGCCCAATATTCCGGAGGTTTCCAAGCGGGAACTGCTTGCGATGGAAAAGGAAACGACTGGGCTGTACCTGTCCGGGCATCCGATGGATGAATACCGCGATTTGGCCCGGCAGGCACAGGCGGCTTCGGTGCGGCAAATCATTGACGATTTGTCCGGCGAGAGCGCGCAGCCGCAGTATAAGGACGGTATGACTGTGCATTTGGCGTGTGTTATCACGGCAGTGCGGCTCAAATCCACCAAAAACGGCTCTATGATGGCGTATGTCACGGTGGAGGATGAATCGGCGGCGATCGAACTGGTGGTATTCCCGCGCTCTCTCCAGCAGTGCGGTGCATATCTGACCGAGGACAGCGCGGTGCTGCTGACAGGTAAAATCGATGCGCGCGAAGATGAAGCACCAAAAATTTTGCTCAACGAAGCGCAGCCGCTGACCGAAGCGGCGGTCAGCAGCATGCAGTCGCGTGAGCATCCGCAGCAGTCGGTTTATACCGATGCGCAGGCGGCCCGCATCGCACCGCAAAAGCTTTATTTGCGCATCAACAGCATGCAGAGCGAGGAATGGCCGCAGATCAAAGAGATTTTGGTCAAACAGCCTGGCGATACGCCGGTTTATCTGTATCCGATGGATACCAAAAAGAAAACCCTTGCGGCGCGGCGATACTGGTGTCAGCCGGATGTGCCATTTCTGGAAAAATTACGCTTCCTATTGGGCGAAGAGGATGTTATAATAAAATAAAGCATATTTTTATGGCCAATTTTTTTTATGGTTTGATACAGGGAGGCTCATTATGGACAAGCAGATTCGTAGAATTGGCGTACTCACCAGCGGCGGCGACGCGCCAGGTATGAACGCATTGATTCGTGCGGTCGTTCGAACCGCATCCGCTTATGATATTTCCGTGCTTGGCATTCGCCGCGGTTACAGCGGCCTGATCAATGGCGATATCATTGAGATGGGTGCGCGCAGCGTGGATGGCATCATTCGCCGCGGCGGCACAATGCTGTATACTGCACGCTGCAAGGAAATGATGACCGAAGAGGGGCTGCAAAAGGCGGCAGACACCTGCAAATATCTCGGTATTGATGGATTGATCTGCTGCGGCGGTGACGGTACGTTCCGCGGTGCGCAGGCGCTTTCCCGCAAGGGCGTGCCGTGCATCGGCGTACCCGGCACGATCGATAACGATATCGTGTGCACGGATTATACCATTGGCTTTGACACAGCATGCAACACTGCGATCGAGTGCATTGACAAGCTGCGTGATACCATGCAGTCGCATGAGCGCTGCTCGGTTGTCGAGGTCATGGGACGCCGTGCAGGCCATTTGGCGCTGCATGTCGGCTGTGCAGTCGGCGCAACGGCGATCTGCCTGCCCGAGCGCAAGCTGGATTTTGACACCGATATCGTGGAAAAAATGCGTGTTGGCCGTATCAAAGGCCGCAACCACCACATCATTATTGTGGCAGAGGGCTATGGCTCTGCGCAGGAGGTTGCCGACCATATCCATGAGGCGACGGGCATTGATACTCGCGTGACCATTCTGGGTCACATCCAGCGCGGCGGTGCGCCGACCGCACAGGACCGCGTCATGGCGACCCGCATGGGCTATGCTGCGGTGCGTGCACTGATGGAAGGAAAGACCAACCGCGTGGTGGTGTTTGACAACAATCAGGTCACCGATCTGGATATTGAAGAAGGCTTGTCCCGCGATAAGGACCTCAACCAGTGCCTGTTTGAAGCGCAGCAGACGGTTGCGATCTGATGGCGCAGACGGTTTTTATCACCGGCGGATCGCGCGGTATCGGCGCAGCGTGTGTGCGTGCGTTCGCTGTGGCGGGCTGGCAGGTTGCATTTACCTATCGGGTCAGCCGTGAAACAGCCGGTGCGCTGGCGGAGCAAACGGGGGCTTTGGCGCTGTGTGCCGACCTGCATGACGATAAAGCGGTCAGCCGTGCGTTTGGCGAGGTGCGCGGGCATTTCGGCGCGCCGGATGCCGTGGTTTGCAACGCAGGCATTGCCGAGCAAAAGATGTTTCAGGATATCACGGATGAGGATTGGCAGCGCATGCTGGATATCAATCTGATGGGAGCGGTGCGCACCATTCGTGCGGCATTACCTGACCTGCTGCATCGAAAGCATGGCAGCATTGTGACGATTTCGTCCATCTGGGGACAGATGGGCGCCTCCTGCGAAAGCCATTATGCGGTGAGCAAGGCGGCGCTGATTGGACTCACCAAGTCGCTGGCGCAGGAATTCGGGCCGAGCGGCATCAGGGTCAACTGCGTGGCACCCGGTGTGATTGACACGGATATGAATGCCATGCATAGCGGCGAAACCATGCGTGAACTGGCGGCGGAGACGCCGCTCGGGCGCATCGGCACCGCGGATGAGGTCGCACAGAGCGTATTGTATCTCTGCTCAGAGCGCGCTTCGTTCATCACGGGGCAGGTGCTCGGTGTGACTGGCGGCTTTTGACCGCTGGATCAATGGAAAGACAGAAAAAGGTCTTGCCTTCGGGCAAGACCTTTTTTGATTACATCGGGCTGAATCCGAAATAACTGAGCAGGCCGTTATAGATGCCCTGCGCAAAGCCATAAGGATCATCCTTGAGCTTTTGGGCATCCGCTTCGTTGCTCAGATAGGCCAGTTCCACCAGAATGGCGGGCATGCGGGTGCGCCGCAGTACGAACAGGCTGGGGTTGAGCCGCACGCCGTTGTCCTTGGTGCCGACACGGTTGACAATGCCTTGCAGCACATGCTGCGCCAGCCAGTAGGGCTGCGTATTCTGCTGATAGACGTAAACCTCTGTGCCGTTGATGGCAGGGTTGACGTTGGAATTACAGTGGATGCTGATAAAGTAATCCGCGGGCCAGCTGTTGGCCATATTGACGCGCATGGCAAGGCTGGTCGCGTTGCTCGTACCGAGGATCTCGGTCGGGGTGTTGCGGCTCAGCCGCACGGCAAAGCGCGGGTCGGCGCGCAGCAAGTCGGCAAGGTACATGCTGACCTCGAAGTTGACGTCCTGCTCGCGCAGGCCGTTGCCTTCCGCGCCGGTGTTCGGGCCAGTTGGGTTGTGTCCCGGGTCAATGAAGATACGGATGGGCAAAAAATCACCTCCTCGGTTCATTGTATTCCGTCAGATTCCAGAACGGGACACGGAGGACGGGCAAAATACTCCGCCTTTCTTGACGCAAGGTACGGCAGAGTGCTATGCTGGATGCAGAAAAATTGCGGACATAGGAGCGGATGCGATATGGCGGAAGCGTTTATCGAGATCAATCAGGCGTATGTGGATAGTGTTTTGCCGCGCAGGAAACCGGATGCAGATAAAAATGCGTTTGGGCGTGTATTGTGCGTATGTGGCTCAGCGGGCTATACGGGAGCGGCGTATTTCGCCGCACAGGGCGCGGTGCGCATGGGCAGCGGGGTAGTGACGCTGGCGACGCCGGAAAAAGCATGGCCGGTGCTTGCGGTCAAGCTAAATGAGCCAGTCGTGCGGCCCATGCCGTGCGATGCAGGCGGTATGCTGTCGCACGAAGCCCTGCCCGTTTTGACTGATTTGGCTGCTCGTGCAGATGCGGTGCTGATTGGCTGCGGATTGGGACGCTCGGACGCGGTGACAGAGATCGTTTGCCGCTTGCTGCAAAGCATAACATGCCCGATCGTTTTGGATGCGGACGGCATAAATGCACTTTCCGCGCATAAAGATGTATTACGGCAGACGGCGCAGCCGGTTATACTGACCCCGCATGCAGCCGAGTTTGCACGCCTGAGCAGTATCAGACAGCCGGAAACAGAGGAGTTATCTGCGTTTGCACAGGAAAACCGATGTATTTTGCTCTATAAAGGGCACCGCACGCGTATTTTCACGCCGGATGGCACGATGTACTGCAACCATTCCGGTAATCCCGGCATGGCCAAGGGCGGCAGCGGGGACGTGTTAGCTGGCATGTTGGTATCGCTGTGCGGGCAGGGGATCGCGCCGGTACAGGCGGCTTGCGCTGCCGCATGGCTGCACGGGCGCGCGGGAGATGCGGCTGCCAACCGACTAAGCGAATACGGTATGACACCGGGAGACATGCTGTGTGAGCTGCCGGGACTGCTCAAACGGTATAATACAAGGGAGTGGTGACCTGAAACGGGTATTTTGTATGACCCTGCTGCTGGTGCTGTTATCCGGCTGCGGTGGCAGTGCGGCATCGGACGGATCGGCGGTGCGCACCCATTTCGAGGAACTGGGCGGGTTTGAAGCGCATTTGAAAATTTTATCCGATTTGGAGCAATCGGTACTGGAATATGAGGTCGATTTCGTCTATAATAAGGAAGATAACGACACTTTCACCATCACCGCGCCCGAAAGTCTGGCTGGTATTGGCGGCACCATTGCAGGAACAGACAGTGCGTCTTTCGTTTTGCAGTATGACGGTCTTGAGCTGGATGACGCTATGCCGCAGCGCACGGGACTGACGCCTGCGGATGCGCTGTTCTGCCTGCTGGACGATCTGCGCCGCGCAGAACCGGCACAGGTCTGGACGGAAAGCACAGGCGGCGTTGACCTGCTGGTGCTGCGATACCAGCAGGACGGCGACGATGGGAAGGTCGAAAAACAGGTATGGCTCACCGAACAGGGATACCAGCTGGTCTGCGCCGAACTCTATGCGGACGGCGAGCGGGTGCTGCAAATTCAGGTGACATCATACCGGGAAACATAAATCTGGGGATGAATAACGAAATGAAGCCGAGTAAACACCGCGCCTGGGCCGAGGTTGATTTGGGCGCGATCGAACACAATTACCGCGTGATCTGTCAGCAGGCAAAAGCGCCTGTGCTGTGCGTGGTCAAGGCGGATGCATACGGACATGGCGCGGTGCCGGTCGCGCAGCACTTGCAGGCAATGGGCGCGCCGTATTTTGCCGCGGCGACCGTCCCGGAGGCGGTGGAGCTGCGCGAAAACGGCATCACAAAGCCCATTTTGATTTTGGGCTATGTGGATGAGGCAGATATGGATACCATCGCACGGCAGCACATCACCGCGCCGGTATACGATGAAGAAACGGCGCAGCTGCTGAGCGATGCTACGGTGCGCACCGGAGAAAAACTGACTGTCCATTATAAGCTGGACACCGGTATGACCCGTCTGGGTTTTCCTGCATGGGAGCGGGAGGAGACTGTGCGCAAAATCGAAGCATGTGCTGCCCTGCCGGGACTGGTATCCGAGGGTATTTTTACGCATTTTGCGGTTTCGGATGTACCGGAAGGGGAGGCCTATACCGCATTGCAGTATCAGCGTTTTGCAGATGTGTGCAATGATTTGGCGGCACATGGTCTGGAATTGCCGCTGCGGCACTGCGCTAACAGCGGCGCGATCCAAAGCTATGAACGCATGCACTGCACGATGACGCGTGCGGGTATCATCCTGTACGGCTGTCGGCCGGATGCATCTGTGCCGCCTGTGCTCGATCTGCGTCCTGCCATGACGGTTAAGGCGCGGGTGGTACAAGTGCGCGATATCCCGGCGCATACCACGGTCAGCTATGGCCGCACCTATGAAACGGACGAGCCGACCCGCGTGGCTGTGGTCTCGATCGGCTATGCCGACGGTTTTCTGCGTGCAGGTTCAGGTAAGGCGCATGTGGTGTTGGGCGGACAAAAAGCGCCGGTGCTTGGTCGCATTTGCATGGATATGTGCATGGTGCGCGTGCCGGACGGCGTGGAAGTACGCCGCGGTGACGAGGTAACCGTATTCGGGCCAGAGGTATGGACGGCGGAGGACACCGCTGAGGCGGCGGGAACCATTTCGTATGAGGTCATCTGTGCGGCCAGCAGCCGTGTGCCGCGGTTCTATCAGGGTTGACGATGGCATGGTATGCTGCATAAGATGAAACGGGAAGAAATTCCCACCCATGTTTGCGTGAAATGACAGACAGCTGTTATATTTTTTCGCAGCGCGGGGAAAATAGGTTTGCGGACAAACCGCAAATCTATTTCATCGGAGTGTGAACCAACGTGGATACCAGCATCAAACGGGGAGATATTTACTATGCCGATCTCAGCCCGGTGGTCGGCAGCGAGCAGGGCGGTATCCGCCCGGTGCTGATCGTACAGAACAATGTGGGCAACCGGTATAGCCCGACCGTGATCGCCGCCGCCATTACATCGCAGATCAACAAGGCCAAAATGCCGACGCATATTACGCTCGGTGCGCCGAATTACGGCCTGACCAAAGATTCCATCATTCTGACCGAGCAAATCCGCACGCTGGATAAGCGACGGCTGCGCGAGAAAATGGGATCACTGGATGAAAAAGCGATGCGTCACGTGGACGAAGCGCTGGCAGTCAGTTTCGGTCTTGGCTCGGTGCAGGGCTGAGGGCATATCCGCAAAGCAAAACGCGTATCCTGTTATAGGATACGCGTTTTTTTGAGGAGGTGCGGCAATGCGGGCATCGGTAAACTATGCGGGCGAGCCGGCAGGCTGGCTGATATGGGAGCCGGATGCATACGGTGTGCAGATTGAGGTGGATTGCGCAATGCCGCCCGATGCGCCACTGCTGCGCTGCTATGGAGAGACCGGTGGCGAACCGCTGCTGGTCGGCTTGCCCGCACCGGAAAACGGCAGGCTGCGGCTGCGGCGGCATCTGTCCAAGGAGACGCTCAAAGCGGCAGGATGCATGGACGATCCGCCCAAAGCATTTTATCTGGCGGAGCATCCGCAGCAAAAACATGATGCCGTCACGGAGGAGGAGCGATGTCCGCAAGATGATGCGTCACCGCAGGATTCGGACAGCGCAGAGCCACTGCTGCGGACAGGCGATGCTGTGCTGGACGCATTGCTGGACGGTGGGGAAGTGCATGCAGAGCGCAGACAGGAGAGCTTGCGCCTGCATTGTCGATTTGTATCTGACCGACCATTCGCGCTCGCGCCAGCGTTTGTGTTGTGCCGGGTGGAAGGGGACGAGGCCATCCTCGACTGGACAAAAAAGGACGCAGCCGGTACGGCTGCGTCCGATGATAAACAGGAGTTTACTTAACGATCGTCTTCGCTTCCATATAATAGCGCTTTTCGTGTGCTTCGCCCATGGAGAAGGTCTTGCGCGGCAGAACGCCGTCAAAGACAACACCGCGGAATAGGTCGTTCTTGGCGATATCCGGCAGGATGAAGCCCAGATTGCCGGGCTTTTTGGAAAGATCGCCAACCACATCCGCGCCGTGGATGTAGTCGATGCGCGCGGAGGGGTTCTGCTCCAGACAAGCGTCGAGCGCGGTCTGCATGGTGGCAACCGGGATAGACCACTTGGAGTTTTCGACTACCAGCACGCCGGATTTTTCCGCTGTGCAGAACGGGAAAGAATGCACCGATGCATCTGCGGGCGCTTCGTCTGCAACATAAGCCTTGCAGCCCTGTGCCTCATAGAATGCAATCAGATCGTGCAGCATCTTATCGGCGTCCACACTGAACAGGATACGGTGGATCGGTTCGATAATCAGGCTTTCATCATGGATATTGACGATCTCGACCAGCACAAAGCGGGCAGGATGGGTGGCCTGCTCCTCGGCAGACAGACCAGCCTTGACTTCTTCCCAGTACGCCTTGGCAGTCGCCATCGAGTGGTTGCCGTCACCGACGGCGTAGGGCAGCAGTGCCTGCGCATCGGTGCAACCATATTTCTGATTGAAGGTTTCGCGGTCGCACAGCGCTTCCAGACCGGCTTCGATTTTGTCGGTCTGCGTGCCCTTGGGAATGAACCAGCCGGTAATGTGGCCGCCGTTCTGCATCAGGTCGGTGTCGTAGACCTTTTCCAGCTCTGCGGTCTGGTCAAACAGCGGCTCGATGATCTCGCGGTTGGGATCATCAATCAGGATCATGATGTGCGGCAGCTCCATGCACGCGCCCTGACGGACCTTGAGGCGCGGCGGGATACGCTCGACTACGGTCTTTTCGGTCGGGCGGATGAGAGACGCCGAGCCGGGCGTGTATTCATAGGCCTCCAGATCGACCGCCATCACGATACCGCGACGCGGGCAGGAACCGCCAGACCAACGCTCGGTCAGGATAACGCCTGCGGGCAGTGTGCGCAGTGTACCGTCCTCGATATACTGGTGCATGGTGCGGTGGATTTTTTCGGTGCGTTCAGCAACATCATCCTCATCCAGATAGACCTCTGGCAGCGTCAGGCGCAGCGTAGAGGGAGCGTCGCCAACCGTGCGGTCGGTTTCCGCCCAGTATTCGGGCTGGGATGTGTATTGGTCGCAGGCGATGACCGCCCATTTGGAAAGGTCTGTGCCCTTTCGGGGCAGCATCATTTCAGGAATATGGG
Source organism: uncultured Agathobaculum sp. (assembly GCF_963927765.1). Lineage (NCBI taxonomy): Bacteria > Bacillati > Bacillota > Clostridia > Eubacteriales > Butyricicoccaceae > Agathobaculum > uncultured Agathobaculum sp. The sequence continues at coordinate 13,978 of NZ_CAWVCU010000040.1, forward strand.
TGCAGCGGTTTGCCATGGTTGTCATTCCTCCTGTAGAAGATCATATGTAGAATGGTATAAGTATAGCAGAAAACCGACGAATCGGCACAAAAATTTTTGAGTTCCTGCAAGTTTTCTGAAAAATGGTCTGCACACTTGACGAAAGAGCGGAAATATTATACAATGTATTTTGGGAAATGAATATAGTTTTTGTATAAGAACTACAAGAAAACAGGAGGATACGGCTATGGTCAAGTTTAAAGCGATTGGCGTTTCGGAGGGTCTTGCGCATGCCAAAGCTTTGGTCATCAAGGAGGAGGATCTGACGGTCGTCAAGGACAGCATCACAGATGTTGCGGCCGAGCAGAAACGTGTGACCGATGCGGTGGAAAATGCCAAAAAACAGATCCAGACATTGCGCGATGAGGCGGAGAAAAACATTGGTGCCTCTGAGGCAGAAATTTTTGACGCGCATCTGCTCATGCTGGATGACCCGGATTTTATTGAGGGTATGACCAATCTGGTAGAAGAGGAAAAGGTATGCGCGGAGTATGCTTGCTTTGTCAACTGCGAGAATTTCCAGGCGATGTTCCGCGCGATGGACAGTGAATATATGCAGGCGCGTGCAGCGGATATCGGTGATATTTCCAAGCGTGTGCTCAAAAATCTGAAGGGCATTGCGGATAATGCAATCGACACGATCACCGAGCCGTGCATTATCATTGCCAATGACCTGACACCGTCGGATACGGCAAAGATCGGCTCCAAGCCGGTTGTTGGCTTTATCACCCGTATCGGCGGTCGTACCAGCCATTCTGCAATCATGGCGCGTTCGATCGGTATTCCGGCCGTTGCAGGCGCAGGCGACAAGGTGGACGGTATTGAAGACGGTTCCGATCTGCTGCTTGACGGTGTGGCAGGTGAAGTCGTGGTCGATCCGGATGCGGAAACGCTGGCACAGTTCGAGCAGAAGAAAAAGGCGGAGGACGAGCGCCGTGCGATGCTGGCGAAGTTCAAGGATCGTCAGGGCGCAACGAGCGACGGCCGCCGCATCATCGTGGAAGGCAATATCGGTACGCCGGATGACGCAGTCCGCGTAGCGGACCTGGGCGGCGAAGGCGTTGGCCTGTTCCGTTCCGAGTTCCTGTTTATGGACCGCGATGATTTGCCGAGCGAGGAAGAGCAGTTTGAAGCATATAAGAAGGCGTGCGAAATCATGGCGGGCAAGCCGGTCATCATCCGTACGCTGGACATCGGCGGCGATAAGGAAGTGCCGGCACTTGAGCTGGAGAAGGAGCAGAATCCCTTCCTGGGCTACCGTGCGATCCGTATCTGCCTGAATAAGACTGATCTGTTCCTGACTCAGCTGCGTGCTCTGCTGCGTGCAGCGAAGTATGGTGATCTGCGCATTATGTTCCCGATGATCTCTTCGATCGAGGAAATCCGCAATGCCAAGCAGGTTCTGCAGCAGGCGAAGGATCTGCTCGCAGCGGAGGGCGTGGAGCACAATCCGGATGTCAAGGTCGGTATCATGATCGAAATTCCGGTGGCTGCCGTTTGCGCGGATATTCTGGCGAAGGAAGTTGACTTCTTCTCGATCGGCACGAACGACTTGATTCAGTACTCCTGCGCGGTTGACCGTATCAATGAGAAGATTTCGTACCTGTATCGTCCGCTGCATCCGGGCGTGCTGCGTCTGATTGCGATGACGGCGAAGGCAGCCAATGAGAACGGCATCGAGGTTGGCGTATGTGGTGAAATGGCTGGTACGCCGGGCATGGCGCCGGTGCTCTGCGGTCTGGGAGTTACCAACCTGTCTATGTCTGCTTCCGCGATGCTGGCGGCTAAGGCTGATCTGGCGGCGCATTCTTACGCGGAGTGCAAGGAACTGGCGGATAAGCTGGTTGCAGCGGCAAGTGCGACCGATGCGGAGCAGATTTTTGCCGAGTGGCGCGGTTGAGTCCAATCGAACAAGATATCACGTTGTGACAAAAAAAGAAAAGCGCGCGGTTTCCGGAATCAGTCCGGAAGCCGCGCGCTTTCTATTGCCTCAGATCAGCCCTGGCCAGCCAGGTTCTGCTCGTAGGATTCAATCATCTTCTTGACCATCTGACCACCGATCGAGCCAGCCTGACGGGAAGTCAGATCGCCGTTATAGCCCTGCTTCAGGTTGACGCCAACCTCCCTTGGTGTTCCTGCACCATCTTAAAGCAATAGATACAAGAAATTTATTAAAAATTGCAGGATGCATCGAGCACTTGCGCATTGTCGGTTGTAATTTCACCGATAAAGCGATACGATATGCGGATGCTCTGCTGGTAGGGGGTATTGCGGTGGGTCGCTTTGCGCCGGCCGTCGGCAAATTGCTTGGGCCCGACTTCAATGCGTTCGACAAAGGTGAGCAGTGTGTCTCGATCGAGTATGTCGATTTGGCTGTACTGCTTGGTAAGCGCAAAGAAACGTCGAAAGCGTTCCTCTGTGTCCTCCTGCGGTGGAAACGTCTGCGATAACTCTGCGATAACGGCTTGATGCGAAGCGGATTCTTGCTCGAGCGCTTCGACCATGCGCGTCAGACGATCGTCGTCCAGTCGGCCTTCGGCGTTGTCCGTGTACAGCTTGGTGATGATTTTGTCGATGGTCAGCAGGCGGGACTGTGCCTGTTGTAAGCGGGCTTGCCGTGCTGTGCGTTCGGATGCGCCCTGCTCCCGTTCTGCGGTTGCCCGTGCAAGCGCTTCGGCCTGTGTATCGGTCAGCGTCAGCAGATCGTTGAGATCGCGCCGCACTACTTCGATCAGATCCGCATATTTGATGCGCACGCCATCGCATCGATTGGCGATATCGCCGCGCTGATGTGTGCAGGACAGATACCAGTATTTTTCCCGTTCTCCTTTGTAGACTGTGCCGCAGGAACAGAGCGCATGTCCGCAGCGTGCGCAGAACACCAGTCCGGCAAAAATGCTCTTGCGGATGTCTCTATCGGTACGATTGGCGTGTTGTCCGCGTCCCAGATTGCGCTGCGCCTGTTCATAGAGCGTCTGTGTGATGAGTGGGGGATGCGTGTCATGCGTCACGGCCCAGTCGCTTTGCGGTACAGCAATCTTTTTCTTGGACTTGACGCTGACCTTGCGGCTTTTGCCCAGCAAAGTGTGTCCGAGGTAGACCGGGTTTTTGAGAATCCGTTTGACGGTAGTGTAGTTCCACAGGTCGGATGCCCGTGCCGCGCCCTCTGGGCTGAAATCATCACGAAACAGCACGCGGTATTTGAGCGGGGGGATAACGCTGTCTGCGTTCAGGTCAAGTGCGATCTTGCGCGAGGAGTCCCCGGCTGCTGCCCGCTCGAAAATACGCTGAACAATAGGGGCAGTCTGCTCGTCCGGGGCAAGACGGCTTTTGTCTGCCGGATTCTTACGATAGCCATAGGGCGGGCAGGCACAGTACTGGCCGTTTTCCCGTTTGCTGCGCAGCACGTCTTTAACCTTGCGTGAACCGTCCCGCAGATAGACCTCGTTCATGGCAAACTGGAACGGCGCCATGACGTTTTCATGTGCAGTGTCAAAATTGTCTGCAATGGTTAGATAGCGGATGCCGTGCTCCGGGAAAAACTGCTCGGCGTAATAGCTGGCTTCGCGCATGTCGCGCCCGAGGCGGGACAGATCCTTGGTAAGCACCATATTGGCCTTGTTATCGTGCAGCTGCCGCAGCATATCCTGAAATGCAGGACGGTCAAAGTTACCGCCTGAGTAGCCGTCGTCCACGAATTCGCGTACCAGCATAATGCTGTGCCGTTGGCAGTAGTCCCGAATCATTTGCCGCTGGTTGGCAATACTGGATGATTCACTGCTGTGCGCTTCCTCGTTGGAAAGACGCAAGTAAGCGAATGCCAATGTCTTGTTACCGGTTCTCATGTGGTTTAACTCCTTTCAGAACCGGCTCACGAAATGATTATACCGCGGCGCCGATCCCCTCGTCAATGGATGATGTTGTGTGTGCGGCTTGCTGCACACGCTGCTGGAGCAGTTCACCGACCGGACGGCTACCGACATATTGCCGCCTGACCAGAAAGGTGCCTGCGCCGATCTGTGTCTGTATTCCTTGTATAGCGGGCGGAGTGGGATGAGGGTCAGTATGCATATCAATTCCTCCTTTTCCTATAACTTGCATCATCCAAAACAAAATTATGCGCTTGCACAGCGGTTCTAAAAGCGATATCGGACAGAGGGACGGTCGCATGCGAACGAAAAACCGCCGACTCTGCAGGATGCAGGATCGGCGGTTTTGATATTGCTGCTCGCCAAAATGGGAGACTCGACTTTTAGAGGTGGCTTATTTAGCGCGCGCAAGCACTTCGACAAGGAACTTCCAGATGCGCTGCACCGAGGAAATGCTCATGCGTTCGCGCGGCGTATGGATTTCCGGCATATCCGGACCGATGGAAACGCAGTCCAGACCGGGGATTTTTCCGGCGAACAGGCCGCATTCCAGACCCGCATGAATGGCTTCGATCTTGGGGGCATGGCCGTACTGCTCTTGGAATACATCGACCATCAATTCGCGCAGGGGAGAGTGCTCCTGATACTGCCAGCCGGTATACTCGCCTTCAAATTCCACACGGCCGCCCAACTGATTCATCAGGCAGGTCAGACGCCGCTTGAGCATCTGGAGTTGAGAGTCGATCGAGCTGCGCAGGCTGAATACGGCGCACAGTTCTTCGTCCGTCGTGGTAAGGATGCCGAGATTGAGGGAAGTCTGCACCAGACCAGGAATATCCGCGCTCATGGCCAGAATGCCGTTGGGCAGGCAGGTGAGCATGCAGATCACCTGATCGGTGGTTGCCGCATCCAGCGGATTCTGCGCCGTCTCTGCTGCTTCCGTACTGATATGCAGCGCGGGATCGGTGACGCGGTACTCCTCCTTCAGGGCATCCGCCATTTCTGCAATGACTTCGCGCGCTGCTGCTTCGTCCGCGACCCAAATATCGGCAACCGACTCGACCGGGATGGCGTTGTTTTTCAAACCGCCGTTGACAGCTTGGATACGCAGCTCTGTGCGCAAAGCAATGGCTTGCAAAATGCGACCCATCAGCATGTTGGCATTGGCACGGCCCTTGTCGATCTCAGCGCCGGAGTGGCCGCCGGTTAGGCCACCGACCGTGATACGCAGGGCGCAGCCGGAAAATGCGTCGCGGCACAGCGGCAGAATGCAGGTGGTGGTGTTGCCGCCCGCGCAGCTGACGGTGAAGATGCCTTCGGCTTCCGAGTCCATATTGATCATTCTGCGGCCTTTGAGCGGGCTGACATCGAGCGAGTCCGCGCCCAGCAGACCGATTTCCTCATCGACCGTAAACACGGCTTCCACACGCGGATGCGCAAGATCGTTCGCGTCGAGCACAGCCAGCGCCATGGCCACCGCGATACCGTCATCACCGCCGAGCGTGGTACCCTTGGCACGGACCCAGTCCCCGTCGATCATCAGATCCAGCCCTTCTGTTTCCATGTCCTTGGTGCAGTTCAGCTCTTTTTCGCACACCATGTCCAAATGACCCTGTAAGATGATGGGCTCCGCCTGCTCATAGCCGGGTGTAGCTTCCTTGATGATAATGATATTGTTGTCGGCATCCTGATGGTACTCCAGCCCGCGCTCCTGCGCGAAAGAAGCGCACCAATCGCTGATTGCCTTGGTATTGCCAGAGCCATGCGGGATGGCGCACATCTGCTCAAAAAAGTGGAATACGCTTTGGGGATCTAATTGTTCCAGTACATTCATTGTGTGATGCTCCTTTTTGAAATGGTTATGATTTTCGTTTGTAGCAGGCGTTGCCAGCCGGTTCAAGCAGTTGCTGTTCCAGCATATAGCGGGTCAGCTTTTTGGCAAAAACAGTCGCGTCTTGCACCTGCACCTGCTTGCGGGACCAGAACAGACCCGCTTTGACGTTTTGGATCTGGCGTGCCACTTCTTTTTGGGAAATGGTTGGGTGGTGCTTGAGATATTGCATCACGCGCGCAGCACTTTTGCTGAGCAGGATGTGCTCCAAATCGGCGGCCTGCGTCATGCTTTTGCGCAGTCCCCAGACATACAGAATGGCGGACGCGATGGCGAACAGAACAATGCCGATAATGATTTGTCCGGTGCTCATGATTTTACCTTATCCTTTCCAGAAAACAAGATAAAACGGTTGTTGTGCAAGATCTGCATATACTTGACCAGACGGTCATACAAAGGCTCAGCTTTTTCACCGAACTGGGCTTTCATTTTGGCTGCAAGGTCGCCGACGGTCTGTATGCCGTCGATTTCCTTCCAAAGAAAGCTGCCGTATTCATCCAGCTTGATATGGCTGACGCGCGGCGTGTGAAAAAATTTTTGCGCAATGCGCGCATAAAAACCGCGGTGGACCATATCAATCGTGACAATACCCTGCGCGTCTTCAGTCCAGCTGTTCTGCGGATTGACCACAGGGATAAAGTCCAGATAGTTTTGTTGCTTCTTTGCCATAGTATCCTCCTATAATGATCGAACAGGGCTGTATACCAGTAGGATACAGCCCTGTTCGGAAGAAAGCAAGTGTTTTTTATTTGGTCTTCTTCTGTTCTTTGGTTGCAAAGAGATACATGGTCAGCAGCAGAAGCGCAAACACAATCAGACCACCGATGCGGCCGATGCTGAACGAGCCGCTCAGATCGATGAACTCGCCGACATTGCTGCCTGCGCCCATCGGGATAACGGCCAGCATAGCCAGAATGATACCAACGATGCCTTCGCCAGCGATCAAGCCGGAAGAATACAGGATACCGGACTGGATAACCGTGTTCTTTTCCTTGTCAGAGCTATACTTGCGCTTCTCGAGGAACCAGCGCAGAATACCGCCCAGCATAATCGGAACAGAAAGATAAATGGGCAGATACAGGCCGAGGGAAACCGGCAGAACAGGGAGGCCAAGAATCTCAATGACCAGCGCAATGAAGACACCGGCAAAGACGAGGTTCCACGGCAGATTGCCGCCCATAACGCCTTCAACGATCATCTTCATCAGCGTTGCCTGCGGTGCAGGCAGTGCATCCGAACCGTAGCCGCCCCAAGCCATGGACAGCAGGTAAAGCGTACCGCCGATGGCAATGGCGGAAACCAAAACGCCGATCAGCTCACCGATCTGCTGCTTTTTCGGGGTAGCGCCAACCAGGAAGCCGGTCTTGAGGTCTTGAGAGGTATCGCCAGCGATCGCGGCAATGATACAGATGATGCCGCCGATAACAATGGCAGCCGTCATGCCTTCTGCACCGTCCGTGCCGGTGGATTTCAGCAGGATGGTGGAGATCAGAAGCGTAGCGATGGCCATGCCCGAAACCGGGTTGTTCGAGGAGCCGATCAGACCGACCATACGGGAGGATACCGTCGCAAAGAAGAAGCCGAAGACGATAACGATGAGCGCAGTGAAGAAGTTCAGCGGAATGGCCGGGATCAGCCACAGCGCCAGTGCAACGATCAGGATGCCAAGCAATACGCTGCGCATGGAAATATCCTGCTGGGTGCGCAGGGTGCTGGCCTCGCGGCCCTTGCCGTAAACCCCCATGGAATCCTTAAAGGTGCGGATAATCATGGGGAGGGATTTCAGAAGGCTGAGCACACCGCCGCAGGCAACCGCACCTGCACCGATGTAACGCAGATAGTTGCCCCACAGCGCGGAGACGCCGTTTTCAGCAACCTGCTGGCTAATGGTCATGTCGGTGACAGGGAAGAGGATGGCGTCGCCGCCGAACAGGCACATGAGCGGCATGATGACCAGCCAGCCCAGCCACCGCCGGCAAACAGATAGGAAGACACCCGTGCGCCGCAGATGTAACCAACACCAGCCAGCGCGGGCAGAACATCAATACCAATGCCGGAGCCCTTGTAGGCGGAGATGTCATAGGTGATTTCGCTCGGGAAGATTTTGAGGCCGTCGGCTACAAACTTGTAGATCGCGGCAATGCCCAGACCGGAGAAAACGGTCGACGCCTTGGAGCCGCCCTCTTCGCCGGCGATCAGCACCTCGGCACAGGCCTGTCCTTCCGGATAAGCCAGCACGCCGTGCTCCTTGACGATCAGTGCGCTGCGCAGGGGTATCATCATCAGTACGCCCAGCACGCCGCCGCACAGTGCGATCAGCCCAATCTCAACCAGAGACGGCACATCGCACAGGCCTTCCTTTGCCCACATAAACAGAGCGGGGAGGGTGAAGATTGCACCGGCTGCAACGGATTCACCCGCAGAGCCGATGGTCTGAACCATGTTGTTCTCCAGAATGGAGTCACGGCGCAGAACTTTTCGGATGATGCCCATCGAGATAACAGCAGCGGGTATAGAGGCAGACACGGTCATGCCGACTCGCAGCCCAAGATAGGCGTTCGCACCGCCAAAGACGACTGCCAGAATGGCACCCAATAGGATGGATACCACGGTAAATTCCGGCATGACTTTGTCGGCGGGAACATAAGGTTGGAATTCTTTCTTGTCCACAACATTCGATCCCTTCATTTTGTTTCTTGTCTGCATAGTAGAGCGGTAAAGCAAAAATGCAGCCGCTCAGTGCAGACAACTCATATATTTTATACAAAAAGTTGCTATACGTCAAGGGATGATGCGCTATTTTGCGATAGAAAACGGCAAAATAATAACAAATTCACGGAATTTTGTTGTAGGAATGTGTTGCTTTTTGATGAAGAAAGGGAATATGCAAACAACCGGAACAGTGCAAAGGTGTTTGCAGTGTTCCGGTTGCAGTGATTTGCCGTGATGAAATTGTTTAATTTGCCATCAAATCATCGTGACGCGATAGCAAGTGGTGTGATGATAGGTCTGCCCCGCTGCAAGTACGATGGAGGGGAAATTGGCATGATGGATGGCATCCGGCCAAGCCTGTGTTTCCAGACAGAAAGCCGACCTCGGACCATAGCAGGCACCATCCTTGCCGGGGCTGCCGTCCAGATAGTTGGCCGTGTACAGCTGCAAACCGGGCTGGGTGGTGGAGCATTCCAGACACAGACCGCCGCCGCAGACTCGTGCTGCCAGTCCCAGCGGGGAAACCGGCGTCGTGTGCAGCGTAAAGTTATGGTCGTATCCGTTGCCCAGCGTCAGCTGCGGATGTTCTATGGCCAAACCCTGCAGGAAATCCCGCGGGGTGCGCAGGTCGAATGGCGTACCCTCGACCGGCAGCAGAACACCGGTCGGCGTGCTGTCGGCGTCGGTTTCCGTGATGGCATCGGCAAAAATCTGTACCTGCTGTCCTTCCAGAGAACCATGGGCGTGTCCCAGCAGGTTGAAATAGCTGTGGTTGGTCAGATTGCACAGGGTATCGGCATCGCTCTTCGCCTGATAGTCCAGCGTGAGCGCGCCATCCTCCGTGAGGGTGTAGGTCACCTGCACTTCAAGCGTGCCGGGGAAATTTTCGTCTCCAGCCGGGCTGACATGCCGAAGAACCAAGGCGTCGTTTTCGACCTGTGCCTTCCATACCGCGCGGTCAAAGCCGCGCAAGCCGCCATGCAGGCAATTGGGGCCGTTGTTGACCGCCAGCGAGTAGTGGACACCGTTCAGGTCGAAGGCCGCGCCGCCGATACGGTTGGCCACGCGGCCGACCAATGCGCCCAGATACTTATCCTGTGCCTCATATTCGGCCAGACTGTCGTACCCCAGCACAATGTCCCGGTTACCGTCAGGAGAGGGGACGGTAAACGAACGCAGGACACCGCCATAGGTCAGTACCTGAGCAGCATAGGAACCGGCACGCAGCGTCCACTGCTCGACTGCTTGGCCGTCAGCCGTGACGCCAAAGGGTTGATGCGTAAATTCTGTCATCTTTTACACCTGCCTTAAGAAACGGAGGAAAGCTTCCTTGCCTTCCGGCGTGCGGGCATATACACCGGCATGCTCCAGCACCTTGGCAAAGACCAAGCCGGTTTCCTTATAGACCGTATCCAGTGCGTTTTCTTCGGTAAGCTCGTACTTGTCCCGGAAGCCCATGGCCCATTCCGCATGGGAAGCGGTGAGCGGGTCGGCGGTCAAATCTTCACCAGCGGCCAGCTTTTGCGCCACGGCAGCCAGCTCGGTCTTAAGACGGGCGGGCAGGACAGCCAGACCCATGACCTCGATCAGGCCGATGTTCTCTTTTTTGATGTGGTGCAGCTCCGCATGGGGGTGATATAGCCCCAAAGGATGCTCCGGCGTGGTAAGATTGTTGCGCAGCACCAGATCCAGCTCGTAATCGCTGCCGCGACGGCGGGCGATGGGGGTGATGGTGTTGTGCGGCTCGCCATCCGTTTCCGCGAGGATAACGGCGCTCTCGTCGGTATAGCCGCGCCACGAGGTCAGGATGCGGTCTGCCAGATCAATCAGGCGCTGCGGATCGGCAGCGGTGAGGCGGATAACCGACATGGGCCACCTGACGATACCCGCCTGCACATCCTCATAGCCGGGGAAGGTGAAGGGCGTCTCGATGGGCGCCTTTTCCATGGCGAAGGTATAGCGTCCGCCCTGGAAGTGGTCATGCGCCAGAATGGAGCCGCCCACGAGGGGCAGGTCGGCGTTAGAGCCGACGAAATAATGCGGGAACTGGCCGACAAAGTCCAGCAGCTTGGCAAAGCACGCCCGGTCGATCTTCATCGGAGTATGGACGGCATTGAAGCAGATGCAGTGCTCGTTGTAGTACACATAGGGGGAGTACTGCAAGAACCATGGCGAGTCGTTGATCGTGATGGGGACGATGCGGTGGTTCTGCCGAGCGGGGTGATTGACACGACCAGCATACCCCTCGTTTTCCGCGCACAGCAGGCAGCGAGGATAGGCCGAAGCGGGCATGTTGCGGGCAGCGGCGATGGCCTTGGGGTCCTTTTCCGGCTTGGACAGGTTGATGGTGATATCCAGCTCCCCGTATTCGGTCGGCGCTTTCCACTGTACATCCTTGGCGATGCGATCGCGGCGGATATAGTTGGTATCCTGACTGAAGCGGTAATACCAGTCGGTGGCCTTTTCTGGGCTTTCCTGACGCAGGGACTGGAAGGTGTCGATCACCTGCGCAGGGCGGGGCGTAAGCGCGCCCATCAGCGCAGTATCAAACAGATCGCGGTATACGATCGAGTTCTCTTCCAGAACGCCACGCGCATGCGCGTCGTCCATGAGAGCGTCCAGTACGGCAGGCAGGTCGATGTCCGCCGGCATTTCCGTTTCCGGGGGCGTGTAGCTGTCCAGCTTGAGCACGCCCAGCAGGCTGTTGACTGCCCAGATTTCTTCACAGGGCTGGATGAGGCCTTTGCGCAGCGCATAGGTCACCAGCATAGCAATGGCTTGATCGCGTTCCATGCTCAACCCTCCGTATAGCCGTGGGGATGGTTTTTGTGCCAAGCCCAAGCGGAGGCCACGATAGTGGACAGGTCGTTGTATTCGGGCTTCCAGCCCAGCACCTTGACAGCCTTCTCCGAAGAGGCAATGAGCTGCGCCGGATCGCCGGCGCGGCGGGGCGCCATCTGGGCGGGGATCGGATGACCGGTGACCTCACGGGCTACGTCGATGACTTCCTTGACCGTGAAGCCCACACCGTTGCCGAGGTTGAATACGTTGTTTTCGCCGCCGTTCATCAGGTAATCCAGCGCCAGAATATGAGCCTGTGCCAGATCGGTGACATGGATGTAGTCACGAACACAGGTGCCGTCCTTGGTGGGGTAGTCCTCACCGAACACGCTGATCTGCTCGCGCTGGCCGAGCGGCACTTGCAGGATGAGGGGGATGAGGTGGGTTTCCGGGTTGTGCGCCTCGCCGATTTGACCGGAAGCATGTGCGCCGCAGGCGTTGAAATACCGAAGAGCCACATATTTCAGCCCGTGCGCACGGGATACCCAGCTCATCATGTGCTCCATGTCCAGCTTGGTCTGACCATAGCAGTTGGTGGGGCAGGTGGGGTCGTCCTCCAGAATCGGAACGCGCTCCGGTTCGCCATAGGTGGCAGCGGTGGAGGAGAAGACGATTTTGTCAATACCGTGCGCCACCATGGATTTCAGCAGCACCATGGTGCCGTGCAGGTTGTTGTCGTAATACTTGAGCGGGTCGGACATAGATTCGCCAACCTGAGAGGAAGCGGCGAAATGGATCACGCCGTCGATCTGTTCCGCTTCAAACAGTGCGTCCAGCGCTTTCTGGTCGCGGATATCCAACTCATAGAACTTTGCCTTGGGATGAACCGCAGCACGGAAGCCGGTTTGCAGGTTGTCTGCTACCACGACCTCGCGGCCCGCGTCGATCAGTTCATATACCGTATGGGAGCCGATGTAGCCAGCTCCGCCCAGCACTAAAATTGCCATGTTACAGGTGCGCTCCTTTCACATTATCGCAGTCGTATCGTTTAAGACCAGAGTACCGTACCGCCTACCGGACGGATTCGCAGCACGTGGCAGCAGCCGTCGCCCAGCGCGCCCTCGATCTCACTACGGAACGCGGCGAGAATGTCCAGCGGGACAAATGCCTGAATGGTTCCGGCAAAGCCGCCGCCGTGTACGCGGCAAGCGCCGCGGCCCTTGAGTGCACGCTCTGCCACCGCGAGGGCAACCGCCATGGACTGCTCCTGCACCGCACCGGCAGGGGTGATGTCCTGCAGCTTTTCCCAAGAGGAATGGCCGGACTCGTTGATCAGTGCGAGGAAGGTGTCCATTTCGCCGTTGGCCAGTGCGTCTGCCTGCTTGACTACCCGTTCATTGTCGGCAAAGAAGTGAAGTGCACGGAGCACGGCACGGTCGCCTACTTCTTTGCGCAGCGCAGGCAGGTTGCGGAGCACATCGGCCTCGTCTACTTCACGCAGAACCTCTTTGCCGAAGAAAGCGGCAACGGCCTTCATCTCACGCGGGACAGCAGCATATTCATCCGTCAGGTCAGCGTGGTCTGCGCCGCAGTCGATGATGCACAGGGCATAACCAAGGCTGTCCAAATCTACCTTCAGCGCACGGACAACCGGAGCGGCAGGATCGGCAAAGTCGATCGTAACAGCGCCGCCGACCGAGGACGCGGTCTGATCCATCAGGCCGCAGGGCTTGCCGAAATACACATTCTCAGCCTTCTGACCCATCTGCGCAATCGTTACCGGATCGAGCTCATCCCGGCAGAACAGGTGGTTCTCAATGACGCCGAGCAGCACTTCGCATGCCGCGGAGGAGGACAGGCCGGAGCCGGGCAGCACGCTGGAGGTGGCATATACGTCAAAGCCTGCTACGCTGTAGCCCTTCTGGGCTGCCTGCGCCGCCATGCCGCGTACCAAAGCCGCGGTACTTTCCTTTTCGTCATCCTTGGGGTCGAGCGTGTCCAGATTGACCTCTACCATCGGCCAGCCTTCGGACTGGAAACGGATGGTATTGGTGCCGTTCGGACTGGCACAGGCCAAAAAGTCCAAATCAACTGCACCGGCCAGAACACGGCCGTGCTGATGGTCGGTATGGTTGCCGCCAATCTCAGTGCGGCCGGGGGCAGAGCACAGGGCGACAAGGGTATCGTCTCCCGCTCCAAAGCTTTGCTGGAACTGCTCCAGTACATTTGCGATCCGCTGACGGGCGGCAGCAAGATCATCGTATAACAGATGAGACAGAGCCTCGTTCAGTTCTCCGGCATCCAGTGCGCGGCGCACATCGCCCAATTTTTGCATGGTTGCATTCACTCCTTCTTGCTCCGGTGGACCGGAGCGCTGTTATCAAACATAGTTACAATTTTGATTCGTGTAAATGGAAAGCCGCTGCAAGCAGGCGGGGCCTTTATAAGTGCCTTGCAGCGGCTTTTCGCTTTTAACAAATGGGTTGCTTACTTCTTCTGTACATACTTCAGGCAGTCCAGCATAACGGCTACCAGAATGATGATACCGGAGAATACGAACTGCAGGTTGGTGTCAATACCCAGTGTGGTGAGCGAGTAGGTCAGGGCGGTGAAAATAAATACGCCCACGACAACGCCGGAGATCTTGCCGATACCGCCGGTGAAAGAGATGCCGCCTACTACGCAGGCCGCGATGGCGTCCATTTCCCAGCCTTGGCCGTATGCTGCAGAGCCGGAACCTACCATACGGATGCATTCCAGCCAAGCACCGAAGCCATACAGGATACCAGCCATCACGAACGCGCCGACGGTGACCCAGAATACCGAGATACCGGATACAGCAGCGGATTCCGGGTTGCCGCCAACCGCATAAAGGTTCTTACCGAAGGTGGTCTTGTTCCAGATGAACCACACGATGACGACCGCGGCAACTGCCCACAGGATGATGGTGGGGAAGTTGTTGATGCGCGGGATAATCATGTTGGGGATGTTCGGGTCGATCGCACCGAAGGAAACACCCTTGGTGGAATAGGTGACCAGACCGAAGATGACCAGCATGTTTGCCATGGTGGAAATGAAAGGATGCATTTTAAACTTCGCCGTGAAGAAGCCGGCGATCGTGGTGAACACGGTGCAAAGTACGACACAAACGACCAGCGCCAGCAGTACGCGGGCAATCGTCGGCAGGCTGGTGAAGTCAAAGATATGACCGAACACAGAGCCGGTGTTGATGCCCTGATGCATGACGATGGTTGCCGCCGTCATGCCCATACCAACCATACGGCCGATGGACAGGTCGGTGCCGGCGAGCAGGATCAGGCCCGCAACACCCAACGCCAAGAACATTCTGGGCGAAGCCTGCTGGAGGATGTTCAGCACATTGTTTACCGTCAGCAGCTGCACGTTCTTCACCAGCGGCGTGATGATACACAGGGCGATGAAGATGATGATAATGGCGATGTACAGACCGTTTTTCAGCAGGAAGTCGCGGCGGTTGAACGTGTACTTGTAGTTCTCCCAGCGCTGCGCCATCGATTCACCAAAGGAGAATTTGGACATGCGCAGCATGTCGATGAGATGGTACTTGTGCTCAAAGGCGGCATGCTGGCGATCCTTTACCTGCTGCAGGTTCTGCGCCCGCTGCATCTTGGCATCGAAAAGACGGTTTTTATGAACGTACTTTTCGTCCTTGATTTCGTGCGCGTCGCTGAGCTTGGAAATCGTGCTCTGATGCTCCTGATTCAGCTTGGCAACCGTCGCGCGGTATTTCTCCTCCGCAAGCACCTTTTCGTCTCGGCAGCTTGCGATAACCGCCTGATAGTAGTCGGTATTGAAGTGTGCCTTTAAGTAGTTTTCTGCGTCGCTGATCAGCTTGGCGATCGCGTCCTTGTTCCGGTTCTCGACCGCTTTAGCCTTCTCCAGTTCCGACTGAAGTTCCCGGATGCGGGCTTCCTTCTCCTGAGCGGTATAGATTTTATCCCGCTTCAGGCTGTCGATCGCGCTCTGGATTTCGATCACCTTGTCGGTGCCGTCCTCGCGCAGATCGTTGATCTGATCCTGAATTTTGCCGACATATTCGTCGATAGGCTGGCGAAGCTTCGCTTCCTGCTCAGCTGTAAGAATTTTTGTACTTGTTGATGCCATAAGCGATTTCTCCTACTACAGGTATTTTGCGCTAAGCCGCAAAAGCTCTTCCTGATCGGTCTCTTTGGTGTTGACAATGCCGGAGAGATGTCCGTTGGACATGACACCGATGCGGTTGGTGATACCGAGGATCTCGGGCATTTCAGAAGAGACAACGATGATGGTCTTGCCGCGCTTGGCCATATTGATAATCAACTCATAAATCTCATATTTGGCGCCCACGTCAATGCCGCGCGTGGGTTCGTCCATCATGAAGATTTGGGGTTCGCGTTCCAGCCATTTGCCGAAAATAACCTTTTGCTGGTTGCCGCCGGACAGGCTGGAGATCATATCATCCGGTCCCATGCACTTGGTGTGCATGATCTTGATTTCTTTGTTGGTGGCTTTGATCATCTGAGAATCAGACAAGGCAATACCGCTCTTGTACTGATTCAGATTTGCAATGGTTGTGTTGAAAGTCAAGTCGCATTTGAGGAACAAGCCGTTGGCCTTGCGTTCCTCGGTGATCAAGGCAAAGCCATGCTCGATCGCCTCGCGGGCGCTGTTGAAGTTCATCAGACGGTTTTTGAAGTAAACACGTCCCGCCGCACGCGTGCGCACGCCAAAAATGGTTTCCAGCAGTTCGGTACGTCCGGCGCCGACCAAGCCATACAGACCAAAGATCTCACCTTCCTTCACATCAAAAGAGATGTCCTGGAGATGAGGCGCATACTTGGTGGAAAGGTGCTGTACGGACAAAATGGTATCGCCCGGCGTGTTGTCTACCGGCGGGAAGCGGCTCTCCAGAGAGCGGCCTACCATGGCGGAGATCAGTTCGTTCATATTGGTCTCCTGCGAGGGCTTGGTCATGACCAGATTACCGTCGCGGAGCACAGAGATCTCATCGCAGATCTCAAAGATTTCATCCATTTTATGCGAGATGTAGATCAGAGCAATGCCCTGTTCCTTGAGCATCCGCATCATTTCAAAGAGCTTATCTACCTCCTGCACGGTAAGGGAGGAGGTGGGTTCGTCCAGAACAATAACCTGAGAGTTGTAGGAAATTGCCTTTGCAATTTCGCACATCTGTCGTTGCGAAACGGACATGTTGCGCATGGGCTGGGTGAGGTTTACCGTCATGCCCAGCTTGCGGAACAGTTCCGAAGCCTTCTTTTTCATCCTGCCTTCGTCGACCATGCCCACGGAATTGGTGGGGTACCGGCCCAGGAACAGGTTGTCGATCACGTTGCGTTCCAGGCACTGGTTGAGTTCCTGGTGCACCATGGCAATTCCGTTTTCCAGAGCATCCTTCGGGCCGGAGAAGCTGATCTCTTTGCCGTTCAAAAAGATTTTGCCTTCGTCCTTCTGATAGGTACCGAACAGGCACTTCATCATCGTGGACTTGCCGGCGCCGTTTTCGCCCATCAGCCCCATGACCGTTCCGCGCTTGACATCCAGATTGATGTGATCGAGCACTCGGTTACGGCCAAAGGATTTGCTCATGCCGCGGATTGACAGGACAACATCATTTTTTGCATCTGCCATTCTCGTTACTCCCGTTTATGCAATATTGCCAGATTGGACAGATCCGAGTGATCCGCCCGTTTTCCTTGGAAAAAACAGGATTGGAGAGAAGGCCTTCTTCCGTATGGAGAATCGCTTCCCCTAAGACGGAGAATTCCTTCTCCCCAATCACATTGGCTTGTTACTTATTATTTGGCTTGAAAAGGGTCCGAGCCCGAATCACTGGCTCAGCAGAGCAGTGTAGGAAGCAGCGTTGTCGGTCTTAACCATGTTGATGGCAAAGGCGTCATATGCGCTCGGGTTGCTCAGACGGTTGGTGATGTTAGCCTCGGTCTGGCCGTCGCCGCCGATGTACTCGACCTTCAGGTTGAGCAGATCGTCGTAGTTCTGCAGCAGCGGCTGATAAGTAGCGCTCAGGAAGTTATCAGCAGCGTTGTAGATGTTCAGCCATACGCTCTTTTCCGGATGAGCGGATGCATCCAGCTGATTGCTGACAGGCTCATAAACCTTGGTGGAGTCGGTGAACTCAGTGTAGTTGTCAGCGGTAACTGCTACGTTCAGAGCGTAGTAGGAGCGAGCCGCTTCGTCGTAGTAGTAAACGTCGTCGCTCAGCACGTTGCCAGCGTCGTCTTCCGTGCCGATACCGGTGTCGATGTCAACGCCGTCGAGTGCGTTGCGCAGTACGCGCAGGGTCAGGTAAGCCTGAACGTCAGCGTGCTGGCTGATGGTGCCGCCGTAACCTTCCGCAATAGCGGCAACCGCGTCGGCGTTTGCATCATAGCCGAAAGTGGGAACCTTGTTTTCCTTGGACCAGGAGTTGAACATGGACATGCCCATGCCGTCGTTGTTGGAAGCGATCACGTCGATCTGGTCACCGAAGGAAGAAGCCCAAGTGCCTATGGCGTTACCGGCGGTAGCGGCATCCCAAGTGGCGCCGGCGGAGTTCTTCATTTCCTGAGAGGCCAGCTCACGGATGGTGTAGGTTTTGCCGTTCACTTCCAGAGTGCCGTCTTTTACAGCGGTAGCTTTGCCGTCAGCGTTGGTGCCAACAGGCTCGCTGTTGATGGAACCATTTGTTTCCACAGCAGTGCCCAAAGCGTTACGTACGCCGCAGGTACGGGCGATGGAGTCGTTATGGCCGATGTCGCCGATAGCCAGAACGTAACCGATAATGCCGTCACCGTTGCGGTCGATGGTGTCTGCGTTAGCCTTGATGTAGTCCAGAATCATAGTGCCCTGAAGCTCAGCACCCTGGTTTGCATCGAAGCCCACATAATAGGTGTTGTCGTTAAAGCTCAGTGCGCTCATGTCCAACTCGCCGGTAGAGCTGTTGGAGGGCTGACGGTTGAACCAAACCAAAGGCTTATCCTTGTTGGCTACATTGGTAGTGTCGCTGG
>NZ_CAWVCU010000041.1:0-4451 GCF_963927765.1 uncultured Agathobaculum sp.
CAACCAGAATCACCTTCAACATACCGCCTCCGAAATACAAAAACTTATATATTGTATTATAAACTACCAACCGTCAATTTACAAGCACTTGTGCAAAGTTTTTATTGCGCTGAAGCGTTCGTTACGGAACCATTGTGTTTTCGCTCTGTATTGCTTCCACCGTATCCGGCTCCTCTTCCGCGAAATACGCGTCGAGAATATCCCGTACGATCGGCGCGACCGCAGAGCCGTGTCCCGCGCCTTCACCAACCACGCAAATGACGATCTCCGGATCGTCAAACGGCGCAAAAGCGACGAACAAGCCGTTGGTGTATTCAATCACCGCGCTGTTCGGATCATCAGGATCGGACAGCTCATACATTTCCGCCGAACCGGTCTTACCGCCGACCTTGATCGGATAATCGGCAAAGGTCGTTGCCGCGGTACCGCCCTCCGCAGTAACCTCGCTCATGCCCTGCATGACCAGATTACGCGTTGCGTCCGAAAACTCGATCGTACCGATCACCTCGGGCTGCCGCTCCTCTACCACATCGGAATAATCATAGGTCTTGATGCTCTTGACCAGCGTCGGCTGGTACAGCGTGCCGCCATTGACGACCGCTGCCATGTAGTTAGCCAGCTGCAAGGGGGTGAACAGGTTGTCCGACTGGCCGATCGCGGCGTTGACAACGTCACCACCCTGCCACTCGCGCAGCGAGGGGTCGTTTTTGCGGTTTGCCTCGCGCTCGGTCGGACCGGCTGCCTGACCGGCATACTCCGCGATCTCCACGCCGGTCACATTGCCAAGGCCAAATTTATCACACCACTGCTCCAAATGTGCACCGGTGAGCTGCTGGCCGACGTTATAGAAGAATACATTGCAGGAATATTTGATCGCCTGCGTCACATCCAGCGTCATAGGCTGATCGTGGTTGGAACAAGTAAAAGTCACGCCGCCATACTCAAACTTACCATCACAGGTATAGGTTGTATTCGCGTCGATAATACCCTCCTCAAGCGCCGCAATCGCGGTCAGCACCTTGAAGGTAGAGCCAGGCGGATACAGGCCCTGCGTCGCGCGGTTGAGCTCCGGGCTTCTGGAATCGCTGGAAATCTGGTCATAATCCTTGTTGTAATTTTCCAGATCATACGTCGGATAGGACGCCATGACCAGCATCTCACCCGTGTCCGGATCCAGTGCAACCGCAGCGCCGCCGCGCTGATACTCAGACAGGTAGTTTGCCAAAGAATTTTCCGCCACTTCCTGCAGCTCCAGATCAATGGTGGTGATAACATTGTCACCCGGCTGCGGTGCATACGAATTGGCGTGGTCAGTGATGCTGTCGCCGCCCAGATCGGTTTCAACGGTGCGCGACCCCGCCGTACCATGCAGGTATTCCTCCAGCGCCGCCTCCAAACCGCTTTTACCGATGGTGTCGTTCATGGTGTAGCCCGCCTTATCCTCATACGGGCCGCCGTTTTTCGTGCCCGTCCATTCCTCGGTATACATCGGGCCAACCGTTCCCAACAAATGCGCGGCATAGGTGGTATCATACTTGCGGATGGCTTCGCTCTGCACATCCACACCGGTATACTGCTGGTGGTGCTCCTTAATATAGGCGATCAAATCCATAGAAACATTGTCCGCCAGGGTAAAGGTCGCATTATTGTTGAAGCCTACGCGGCGCATACTGTAATACAAGCCGACCAGTGTGCGCGCATCTGCCTCGGACAGTCCGGTCGGCATACCGAGGTTTGTCTCCATATAGGTGCGCATAGCGCTGACAAACTCAGAGGCCGAGACCAGCGTAGTCGCATCAAGCTGTGCCACTTGGTCAATCAGATTGCCATCTGCATCATATTGCGGATTTGTTTCATTTGCTGCACTGGCAGCAGTTTTGGCATCCTGCACCGCTTGCAAGCCGAGCGTTTCCGCGCTCTGCTTGATATAGTCAGACAACGCCTTTCGTTCGGAGTCACCCGCCGCACCAACATATTCATACGGCGCGGTATCCGTGATCGGCATCACATCGTTGAGCACAGCACCGCTCGTTTCTTCTGTTGTGTCAGTTTCCGTTTCGGTGCCGTCCTCGATATCACCGCCGGTCGTGTCCCCGGATGCAGCCGCAGCCCCGTCCGCCTTGACCCGGTTTGCCAGATCCAACAGGACCTCAAAGCGGTCCTCCTTATCCTCCCAAAAGGAGGAATAGATCAGCACAAGGGAAAAGCCGGTCTGGTTTGTTACCATTGCCCGTCCATAGCGATCCAAAATTTCTCCGCGCGCTGCCGATACGGTAGACGTTGTTGTCAAAAAGCTTGCCGAACGGCGTACATAGCTTTCCCCATTGATCAGCTGTAGCTGAAGCAGCTGTCCGCCTGCAAGTCCCACGCACAGCAGCAGCAGGCAGCCCAGCACCAGCAAGCGGCGCAGCAATTGAGTTTTATTTACCATAGGGGGTTCCTCTTTTCGCTTCTCATCGGTTGGCGAATTTTCGACTGATTTTCTGCATCGGCCAATACACGATAAAGCAGAACAGGCAGGCCAGCAGCGTTCCGCCGATGATCTGCCGCAGCACCAAACCAAACGAGGCGCCGGCCTGCGGCAGCAGATAGGAAAAATATCGCAAAAGCCCGAGCACAATCATTTCAAACGCCGTCATCAGCACCATGGACACATAGCTTCCGCTGAGCGTCAGACGGCTCATCTCCCCCGCAATAAACCCGAAGATCAGGAAAAACAACGGATACAGGCCGTCAATGCCGATAAAGCCCAGATCGTAAAACAGCCCCACTGTGATGCCGATGATGACGCCCTCGACCGGGCCGTCCAGCAGCGCAGCCGCAGCCACCAGCGCGGGCAGCAAATCCAGATGGTATCCGCGAATGGACCATGTACCGAACAAACTGGTTTGCAGCACATAAATCAGCAGCACAAACAAGATGTACAGCACAACCTTCGGGATGGATAATTGTTCTCTCTGCATGTACTCACTCCGTAGTATCCGTAAAGTCGGTGACAATGGAAACGCTCGATACGGTATCCACATTCACAAACGGCTTGATGACCGCATAATAGGAAATGCCGTTTTCCTCCGGCAGCACGCTTTCCACCGTGCCGATCATCACGCCCTTGGGGAACAGTCCCCCGCGGCCGGAGGTCTCCACCGTATCGCCAATGACGACGCTGGAATCCTCGGTCAGATAGGACAGACGCAGATTGCCATCCGCCATCAGGTCGTAATTGCCCTCGGCAATGGCGGTTTCACGAGTGCGGGTAATGAGCGCGCCGCACTGCATCTCCACATCAATCACGGTTGTGACTTCACAGTTATTGGAATATACCTCGCTGACGTAGCCCACCATACCGTCCACCGTGGTAACCAGATCACCTTCCTCCACACCGTGGGACGAGCCCTTGTCCAAACTGAGCGTCATCGCCCAGTCGCCCGGGTTGCGGGCAATGACCTCTGCATTGATGGTCGTCAGTTCACGCGTGCGCTCGGGCTGGCCCGCCGCTGCGCGCAGCTGGTTGTTTTCCTCGATCGCCAGTTCCGCGTCACGCACCGCCTGCTCCATATCGCGGATTTGCTTCTTCAGTTCCTCATTTTCCGCCTTGAGCTCGTCAAATTCGGTGAAGTACCCGAACCCTTTGCCCAGCGCGCCGGTCACACCGGAGGCCAACCGCTGTACCGGCGTGGTCACAAAGCTGACCAAACGGGTCACCGGAGACGGATTGCCGGTTACACCGCTGTACAGCGCGGACAGGATGCACAGCACGATCACAACCACCACGCCGACCACAAAACGGGACCCCACTCTGTTACGTCTTCGCAAAAGTTCTAAACTCCTTTCATTGTTCCAAGCAGCGCCGGTTTCAACAGGTTTCCCGCGCAATCTGCCGCAGGATCACATGCAGTCCAGCCACCGGCAGGCCCATAACACTGTAATAATCACCTTCAATGCCCTCAATGAGCAGCGCACCGTGCCCCTGTATGCCGTAAGCGCCCGCCTTGTCCAGCGGCTCTCCTGTGGCCAGATAGGCCGCCAGTTCGTCCTCATCAAAATCACGGAACGTCACGCGCGTGCGGGTGCACAGCGTGCGCGCCTCACCTTTCGGCGGCAGAACAGCCAGTCCGGTCAGCACCTCATGCGTGCGTCCGCGCAAACGGCGCAGCATGTCCGCAGCCTGTCTTTCGTCCGCAGGCTTGCCCAGCGGCAGACCGTCTATTGTGACCATCGTATCCGACCCGATGCATACCGCATCCGGATGCATCTGCTGCGCTGCCTGTGCTTTGAGCTGCGACAGGCGCACGACTTCTTCCTCGAGCGGCGCGCTGGGACGCAGCGTTTCATCTGCATCCGCCGGACAGACGGTAAATTCCTCGGTAATCAGCGCCAGCAGTTCGCGTCTGCGCGGCGATGCGGACGCCAGAACGATTTGCATTATTCGACTCCTCTTTTATATAGTCCGT
>NZ_CAWVCU010000042.1:0-25939 GCF_963927765.1 uncultured Agathobaculum sp.
ATCCTTAACCGAAACGATCAGGTTTCCCGCCAGCGAGGAAACGACCGAAACCGACGCCCCCTCGACAAACCCGAGGTTTTGCAGGAACCGTCTGGTCTGGTCCTTTCCCCGAATGGCTTTTATCGTGGTCGTCACGCCGGTATCTGCCAATGTCAACGGCATGATAGCGATCCTCTCCTTTCTGATGCGGTTCGTATTCGTACAGCCAGAAGTTAGCTTTATCTAACCTCTGTTTCGTATGCAGTTTACCACCGCTAACTCAAGTTGTCAAGCAGCAATGCACAAGTTTGTCAAAACTAACCAATACCGGGATGGTTAGCGTATGCTAATTTATCCGTTTCTCCGAGAAAGGAGGAAGCCTGCGGCCGTTGTTCCGGACAGCCGCAGGCTCATGTTGCGGGATACCGTGCGGGTATCCCCTTTGGGGTTTCCCCCGGGACAAGAAAGGATATTTGTATCATAACCGCCGCCGTCGCGGCGGGTATGACCTATATATTCGATGGAAACCAACGGTTTCCATCGAGAGAACGCACCGCGCTACACGCGGATGCGTTCACCGCTTCGAAAAGTTCCGACATGCGAAACTTTTCTCCGCACTTGTATAAAAAGTGTGGCAAAGCACACACTTTTTATGATTTTCTGCAAATTTGCAGAAAATCTATCGAATGGCGCGCGATGCGCGCGGGATAGGATCAAGTTTAATAGGCAGCAAAGCCCTTGCCGAACTCGCGGCACTGGTCGAGCATGGCCTCGTCCGGCGTTTCATGCGCCATCAGGCCCTCGTCGGTGTAAATGTTGGCGTTTGCATCGTCTGCGCGCTGCACCCAGTCACGCATCCACTGACCGTCGCCCCAGCCGTATGAGCCAAACAGCGCCACCTTACGGCCGCCCAGCTTGCCCTCCAACTCGGTGAAGAACGGGTCGAATTCCGCCTCTTCCAGCACTTCCGCGCCCATCGCCGGGCAGCCCAGCGCCAGCTTATCGTACTTTGCAGCATCCGCGGCATTTGTCTCCGCCACGTTCATCAAATCGCATTCCAAACCGCCCGCACGGATGCCGTCCGCAATAGCATTTGCCATCTGTTCGGTGTTGCCGGTCTGGCTCCAGAAAATTACTGCTGCCTTGCTCATATGATTCAAAACCTCCTAAAAGTAGATGATGGTGATATAAAATAACACTTTATGCCGCGGCGAACACTTGCAGCAGGGTTTCGCCCTGTTCCACGCGTGCTTTCACCGCATGGCATACCCGCGATAAGCGGTCAAACAAACGGGATGCGGCTTCCGCGTCGCCGTAGACCTTCCAATAGCCGCACAGCTTGCAGCCACGGCCTTCGTTGCGGATGAAGCCGATGACATCCTCGATCGGATAGCCCAGAAACAGCCCGATTTCATGCGGGAAACCTGACTGTGCGGCGATTCGCCGCCGCAAACCATCCAGCAGCTCTTCGAGCGGCGCATCAGTCGGATAGCCGAACTTCGTCAGCACCCGCTGCACCCGCACATCCGCCATATGCTGTTCCAGCTGCGTCTTGTGATAGACCAGCAGCAGAAAACGTCCGCGGCAGGCGCACAGAATCTCAAACCGAATGCCACGCCGGGCGAATGCGGCCTGATAAGCGGATAGCTGCTGCGGCAGGTCCGCATACTGCACACGGTCAAAGGACACCAGACTCGCGGGCTTGATCCCGGCAAGGGTCGGCGAACAATAGGCCGCCAGTAAACGATCGAGCTGATGATTCATGCGCAAATGCCTCCTCCCGTGTCCTCCGCCCCTGCGCTGTATCCGACCGGCGGGCGTGGCCGCGGTTAGCCATTCGGCCACGCCCTTGCACCAGTCGTTTCTGTTCAGATGATGCGCAAATGCAGAGGAAACTGTGTATGTGATACCGGTCTATCCCGTTCCGCGTGGATGTTCCGGTCGGTCTGCCTTTCAGTAAGCCTTGGCTAACCTATATATAAGTTAGCATATGCTAACCAATATGTCAAGCATTTTCTTCTCTTTTTTTCAGTAATGTCCTTGGGCAAAAAAAGACTGCTGAAAAACCCTTGTTTTTCAGCAGTCTCTCGATATCGGTACGGCACGCCTGTCTACGCGCTTATTCGCTCAGCAGCATGCGGTCGTTTTCGATGTTGAACTTCTCCAGCAGGTCGCGCACGGTGAGGTTTTTCTTTTCCTCGCCGCGGATGTCGACCACTACGCGGCCCGCGTCCATCATAATCAGACGGTTGCCGTATTGAATCGCGTGCTTCATGTTATGTGTGACCATGAGCGTGGTCAGCTTGTCACGCGCGACAATTTCCTCGGTAATCTGCAGCACCTTGTCAGCCGTCTTGGGGTCGAGCGCGGCGGTGTGCTCGTCCAGCAGCAGCAGGTCGGGCTTTTGCAGCGTTGCCATCAAAAGTGTCAGTGCCTGTCGCTGACCGCCGGACAGCAGACCGACCTTGCTGGTCATGCGGTCCTCAAGGCCGAGGCCGAGCGTCGCCAGCTTTTCGCGGTAGATCTCGCGTTCTTCGTTGGTGATGCCATAGCTCAGACCACGCCGCTTGCCGCGACGGTAGGCGAGTGCGAGGTTTTCCTCGATGCCCATGGTGGCCGCCGTGCCCATCATCGGGTCCTGAAACACGCGGCCGAGGAAGCGCGCGCGCTTATGCTCGGGCAGACCGGTCAGGTTGAAGCCGTTAAGGCGAATGAGACCCGCATCCACCGGATATACGCCCGCGATCAGGTTGAGCGTGGTGGACTTGCCCGCGCCGTTGCCGCCGATGACGGTGACAAAATCGCCGTTTTCCAGCGTCAGATCAAGGCCGTCGATCGCGCGCTTTTCGTTGACCGTGCCCGCGTTGAACGTCTTGTAAATCCCTTTCAGTTCAAGCATTGTCCTCGCCTCCCTTCGCTTGCGCGCTGGCTTTTGCAATGGCCTTGCCCGCGCCCTTGAAGTATTTGCTTTTCCAGTAGGGGACAGCCAGGAAGATCGCCACAACGGCCGCTGTAATCAGCTTGAGGTCGTTGGTATCCAGACCAAGCGTGAGTACAAACTGGATGACGATATAGTAAATGACTGCGCCCAGCGCAACCGACAGCAGCTTGAGCGCAAAGTTTCGAAAAATACGGCTGAACAGCACTTCGCCGATGATGACCGCCGCCAGACCGATGACGATCGCGCCGCGGCCCGCATTGACGTCAGCAAAGCCCTGATACTGGCAGTACAGCGCGCTCGACAGCGCGACGATGCCGTTGGAGATCATCAGGCCGAGCACCTTATTGAAATCGACGTTGATGCCCTGCGCACGGCTCATGTTCGGATTCGCGCCGGTCGCACGGATCGAGCAGCCGAGCGAGGTGCCGAAAAACCAGTACAGCACTGCAATCAGCACGATGGTGAACACCGCCGCGACGAAAATCGGGTTTTCCAGCGTCATCTTCTTGACGTTGCGCAAAGAAACCAGCAGGTCGTAGTTGTCCGGGTTGATGGCCATATTGGCCTTTTTGCCCATGATGCGCAGGTTGATCGAGAACAGTGCAAGCTGCGTCAAAATACCGGCAAGGATCGCCGGGATACCCATGAAGGTATGCAGTACGCCGGTGACCAGTCCCGCCAGCATGCCCGCAAGGAACGCGCACAGCAGCGCCACCCAGACGTTCACGCCATTCGTCATCAGGACGATGCACACCGCGCCGCCCGTTGCCATGGTGCCGTCCACGGTCAAATCCGCCAGATCGAGCACCTTAAAGGTGATAAACACACCGATCGCCATCAGGCCCCAAATCAGGCCCTGTGCCACCGCGCCGGGCAGCGCGGCCAGCAGGTTGGAGAAGAAATCCACTTTTCCATGCCCCCATTAATAATATCATCTGATAAAGTGCGAAAGCACATTCATTAGTATAGCAAAATAAAGCGGAAAAGGGAAGCCCTTTTCCGCTTTTTTGCATTTTTTGTGCTGCTTAGCCTTCGATGGCCGTATAGTCCTCCGGCACGGTGATGCCGAGCGCCTCGCAGTTTGCAGCGTTATACATCTTGGTGAAGTTGGGCGCGGGCTGTACTTCCATTTCACCCGGGTTGGAACCATTGACCAGAATGTCATATGCCATTTCGCCGGTGATCTCACCCAGCTCATAGTAGTCGATCGACAGGGTCGCCACGCCGCAGCCCGAGCAGATGCCCTGCTCGCCCGCCACAACCGGAACCTTAGCCGGCAGGACGACGTTTGCAATCGCTTCCGTGCAGGAAGCAGCCTTATTGTCGGTCGGGATATAAATGACATCGCTCTCATTCGCAGCGCTCTGTGCAACGGATGCAACATCGTTGGTATCGGTGAACGCATACTCGGTGCAGGTATAGCCCATGCCTTCCAGAATCGGCTTGATGGTGTTGATCTGGTATGCGGAGTTGGACTCAGCCGAGCAGTACAGCAGACCGACGTTCTTCGCATCCGGGAACAGCTCCTGCAGCATCTCCGCCTGACCGTCGAGCGGCGCAAGGTCGGTCGTACCCGAAATGTTGGTACCGGTCACGCCCGTCCATTCATCCACACCCAGCGCGGTGCCGTAATCCGAAATCGAGGTGCCGAGCACCGGGATATCCGCCGTTGCAGCCTGTGCCGCCTGCAAAGCCGCAGTAGCATTTGCCATAATCAGGTCAACGCCGCCCGAAACAAAGCCGTTGACGATGGTCGCGCAGTTGGCGGAGTCGCCGGAAGCGTTCTGCAAATCAAACTCAACCGAGCCGCCGTCTGCCTCCACCAGTTCTTTCAGCTTGTCCTGAAAACCCTGCGTTGCAGCGTCGAGCGCCTCGTGCTGCTCCAGCTGCACCACACCGACCTTATAGTTACCGGCTTTCCCGTTCGTATCCGAATTTGCAGTATCGTTGTTTGTGCCGCCGCAGGCGGTCATGGTCAGGGCCATTGCGCCGGCCATCAACGCGGCGAGTAATCTTTTCTTCATGTGAAAACCCCTTTTCTGCGTAAGATGCATGTGAAGGAAGGGTAAAAACCCATCCCGCTTTTACAGTTTATCAGTTAAAAGCGTTTTCGTCAAGTCCATTGCCTACTTTTTTCTGGAAATCCCGCCTTTGCCGTCAAAACAGACAAGAAGCATTCTTTTAAATGTTAATAAATTGTTAGCATTGACCAGAATCAGTTGACCAACACGCAACCGCATCGTAAAATAGAATCAGAATCCACAAGGAGGATATGCAATGAATATCTCTTTTTTCCTCAAGCCCAAGGCAGAGGTTTCATACTTGACAGAGGACTGCCCGGTGCGGCAGGCACTGCGCGATATGATGAAAAGCGGCTTTACCGCTATTCCGCTGGTCGACCCAAAGGGACGCTATACCGGCACAATCACAGAGGGCGACTTTTTGCGCCTGCTGCTCGAGCATCCGGCGGAGCAGATTGACCGGATGACGGCAGGGGAGGTGCCCCGCCGTGTGCGGCATCGCTCGGTCGGCATTGATGCGCGTATGGAGGACATGATCGAACTGGTTTCCGCACAGAATTTCGTACCCGTGACCGACGGGCGCGGCATGTTCTGCGGCATTATCACCCGGCGCGACGTCATCCAGTTCCTGCGGGACTCCTGTAAAAAGGGTTAAGTACATATTTTGCATAGCAGAAAGCCGTCCGGCAGTTGCCGGACGGCTTTTTTATGCAATTGAAAATTATTTGAGCTGTACGCGCTCACGTACCGTACCATCAACGGCCAGCGCAAGCGTTTGGGTGCTATAACCCGTGCACACAATCTGTGCCATATAGCTGCCGCGTCTGAGGCTGAACGAAGCCGTGCCATCCGCACCGGTGGTGATATTCTGACCACCGATGGTGACCACCGCACCGGAAAGCGGCGCACCATACGCATTGGTAACTACGATCTGTACGGTTTCGAGGATCTCACCCGTCAGCTTGACCGAACGCGCACCGGAAACGCTTGTGGTCGTAGAAACCGATTCCGTAAAGCGTTCATGGGATGCCGTGATCTTATAGGTACCACTCTTGACATAAACCGTTGCTTTGCCGTATGCATCGGTCGTTGCATTCTGCGCTGCACTGCCATCTGTGCCGTTCGCCGGCTCAAACTTGACCGTCGCGCCCTCAATCGGCAAACCGAGGTCATCCACCACGTTTGCCGTCAATGCATAGGTCGTCACATAGTTGACGCGCAGCATTGGATTGACACCGTTCGACATCACAAAGATCAGGTTGACATAGGATTCGCCATTTGCGCCCAGATCCGCGATCGCGGATTTGCTGATCGTAACCTCGCTGCCATCGATCTTATACTGCCAATTCTCTTCCAGAACTTTGCCATTGGCTGTGATTTTTTCCAGCTTTGCGCCTTCCGCCGTGCTGAGTGTTACGGTCAAATCCTGATATCCTTGCGAATTGGTATTGGAATCAAAATCCATCTCGGACGGCGAAATGCCATTGACCGGCGCAGTATCCACGATATTCAGCGTGCAGGAGAATGACGTCCCCTTATTGGGTACAAAGGTAATGGTATAAGTGCCCTTGCTCTTTTTCTCCAGCGATTCCCGCAGGAAAGTGGTAACGCCCGTGGAAGAGTCATAGAGATAATCTACACCACGCTCGAGCACAGTGCTGCCAAGCTTGATCGAATCCAGCAGCGTGCCTGCGGGCAGAACCAGCGTTGCGGTAACATTGGAATAATTGGGCGATTGCTCATATTTATCGAATGTGATCTGGGACGGGCTGACCGCACTGAGTGCAGAATCGCCCACCAGAATACCGATGGATGCCTTGGTATTATCCGTAAACAACAGCTCTGCGGTATATACACCCGCGCTCAGCGTTTTCAGATAAGTCTTGTAAATGCGAATACCGTTCTTATCGGTCAGCAGATTGTAATCCGTGCCGAGAGCCAGCGCTTCACCGTCCACGGTCAGGCGCATCAGGTCATTTTTATCCGCATTGAAGGTGAAATCATAGGAATGCGCGATCGCATCCTGATTGTTGATGTCGATCGACAGCGTGCTCGGAGAGATCGACACACCCGTCGACGAAGAAATCGACTGTCCCGCAATGACTGCGGTCACGCCGCCGCCCAGCGAATAGGTATCCGGCATCATCATCAGCTCGCAGCCGGACACGGTGAGCACCGCAGACTGGATCGAGCCGCCGCCGGTGACGGTCGTTTCCGCGTTTGCGGTCAGTTCGCTGATAGACGTGCTGCCCGTGGTCAGGATTGAAGTCTTGCCGGATGTGGTCACATCCCACACTGCGGCATCCAGCGTCAGCGACAGGTTCTCGCCGGTCAGCGACAGATCGGCAAAGCCGCCGGCCGATGCGCCAAGATTGGATTCGGTCAGCGCTGCGGAGGTCTGCACCTCGGTTTCACCGATGTTGCTGTTGCCTGTGCAGGTGACCTGCGGCGTCAGGCCAAGCGAATTGGAAACCGTCATATGCAGGGCGGAAACGCCGTCCAGCGTGACATTGCCGCTGCTGACGATAATATCGCCCTTTACCGTGACATTAGTCAGGTTGACGTTGCCAGAAAGCACGCCCTCCGTGATGAACAGGTTGCCGTCGATCGTTGCGTCGGACAGCGAACAGGGCGTGGAGATGGTCACGTTCTTAGTGTCGGTGTTCAGATCATCCCCGGTATAGGACTTGCCCGAAGTGTTCAGCGAAGAGCCGAGGAAATAATACAGGATCTTGGCGATTTCGCCGCGGGTAATGTTGCCCTGGGGCTTGAAGGTACCATCGGTATAACCGTTGATATAGCCCTGTGCAACCGCTTCCGCCACATAAGACTTGCTGTAATTGCTCAGCATGTTCTTATCGGTAAAAGCGTTCAGCTCAGACAGGTCAGCGCTCGGTGTATACTTGTGCAGACGACCGAGAATGGTCGCCGCCTGCTCGCGCGTGAGCGTACCCTCCGGGTCCATCTTATCGTTGCCGACGCCATTGATGTAACCGTACTTCACTGCGATCTGCACGGTCTCATAATAGAGCGAGTCGCTGCTGACGTCGGAAAAGTTGATCGAAGCTTTTTCTGTAAAGCCGAAAGCGCGGTTGATATAGCGCATAAACTCCCAGCGCCGGATCTCCTGATCGGGCGTATATTTGCCTTCCGAAGAGGGGTTGATGACCCCTAGCTCATTGAGTTCCAGCAGGTAGGTTTTTGCCCAGTGGTTTTCGATGTCGGAAGCAGCAAACGCCGCCGGCAGCGTGCACAAAAGCAGGGCAACCGCCAGCACGGCGGATAGAAATCTTTTCACAGCTATCACCTCTTTGGTTTCGTTATCCCTATTTTACCATTGTTTTCGTCATTTGTGTACTGTTTTTTACGTATGACGGCAAAGAACTGCCACAATTCGGCACATCCTGCCTAAAAACGGTATTTTCAGCCCGTTTTTCTCTGTTCGGTGGGGAAAGAAAAGGGGCTGCAAGCTCCGTATATTCGGATTTGCAGCCCGAAAAGCCGCTCAGATCAGGGTCAGCAGCTTAGCAAACTCCGCGCGGGTAAAGCCGCGCTCCGGCTGGAAAGTACCGTCGGTATATCCCTTGATCAGCCCCTTCTGCATGCACAGCACAATCGCCGTTCGGCGCTCCTCCGGGATTTCCGCCGCGTCTGCAAATGCGGAAAGCGCCTCTTCCACGGTCTGTTCATCCGGCAGCGCAGCACCCTGCTGCACCAACACATTGGCAAACAGCTGCGCCGCATCTGCGCGCGTCATCACGCTGTTCGGCTGGAAAGCTGCCTCCAACCCGTCCAGCAGGCCAGCAGCCCAGACGGCATTAACCTCGCCGGCGTACCAGGCCGCTTGGTCGATACCTTCCATGCTGTTCCCGTCGTCCGTCTCCAGCGAAAGGCTGCGCGCGATGGTTGCACAGACCTCAGCCTGTGTGATCTGTTCATCCGGACGGAATTTGCCGCCCGAGCCTTGCATCAGGCCCTTTTCCGCCACCGTGCGGATATAATCCGCGGCCCAATGGGTAACATGCACGTCGGTAAAGCCCGCCACCGTGACCGTCGGCTTGACCAGAGAAGTATTCAGCGCCTGATAGCATGCGCTCTCCTTGCCCACCGCTTCGCCCAGCTGCTCAAACGTAAGCAGATAGCTTTCGGTGTAAGCGCGGCTTGTCTCGCTTTCATACTCATTATAATAGTAGGTTATGCCTTTCGTGCTGATACGCGGGAAGCTGTACAGATAGATCTCGTGCTCCGCGGGCAGCAGCTGCTTGACCGTATCCATATAGCCGCTGACCAGCAGATCGCTGATCTCATATTGCTCTCCCGTGCGCAGATCGAAGGCCAGACTATCGTTCCACACCGATGAACCCGCACCCTGTCCGCTGATGCAGCTGGCCCAGACAACCAGCACCGAACCCTCTATGGATGCGCCGTAGCTGCCCTCCAGCGCCTCATACTCCGCACTGACCGATGGCCCCTTGAGGAAAAATGCGCGGATGGCATCGTTGATGGTTTTCTGTATCTTTGTGTCGGAAAGACCGCTGATTTCCGGAAAATAGACATTCCAGCCGTGCTCCGTGCCATCCTCCCGATAGCCTATGAACTTTTCGTAATGCACGGTCTTTGCCGTGATGCCGCTGCCCAGATCAAAGGTTTTGGGCTGCTCCAGCAGGGTATTGCCTGTAGACAGGTTGATGTATTTGAGCGTACCATCCTGTGTCACCCGCACGACGTTTTCGCTCAAAAGGGTCGGGTTTTCCGCGTTTTTCAGGCTGGCAAAATAGCCGCCGTTCTTTTTGAAGAAAATCAGACTGCCGTCCGCCGTACCGTGCCAGGACAGGCCGTAGCGCAGCTCATTGAAGCCGCCGACATAGCTGCCCGTGCGGTAAGCCACATTGCCGTTCGCATCCACGGCGGAAGCCGACCCGTCCGCACTGCGGGCGGCATACAGCCCCTCGCCCATATAAGACAAATAGTAATACGTCGGCTCGGTCAGCAGCTTCCCTTCGGTATTGATTAGGCCCCATCGGTTTCCCTCACGAACCATTGCCGCACCGTCACGGAATTCACTGATTTCGCTGTATTTGAACACGGTCAGATAGTCGCTCCGAGACAGCGAATACAGCGCCTTTGCCATGCCGTTGGAAAGAACGATGGTATCCTCGCCGAAAATGGTCATATAGGACGGCTCGATGCCGCTTTCCAGCGTGTACAGCGTCTGCCCCTCGGTGTCGATGGCCAGATACTGCCCGTCCGTTGTGCAAACCAGCGCGCGTCCGCCGGAAAACACACCCGCATCCTTGAATTCCCCTTCAAACGCCGCGCTGCCATCCTGCGTCACATAGGAATACAGGTCGGACGCCGGACTTTTGCACAACAGCAGCCCGTCCTCAAAGAAGCCCACAGCACCCGCATAAGAACCGATTTTCTCACCCTCGAGCGTATAATATACGCTGTGGTCAGCATAGCGGTAGGCGATCGCGTCGTCGGAAAATTCGACCGAGACTGGCGCGTCGGTGTAATCCACCACCACATAACCCGCGCGGTCGATCACCGCGGTCTGGTTCTTGTCATCCTCGACCGCTGCTAAACCGCATTCGGCAAACTCGCCCGCCTGACGGTAAGAAAACGACAGCACCGTGCGGCCCTCTTCATCCAGATAGCCGTATCGGGTCACGCCGTCAACATCCGTGCGCTGGGCCGGGAAGATTGCCCCCTCAGCTGAAGCACCTATTATCATGAGAAACGCCACAAACAGGGCGGATATGGTTTTTTTGAGCATAGATTTTTCCATCCTTGGATTATTGATATATAAAATTATATCCTTTTCCTGCATGCCGCTCAATAGCAGGCGGAAAAGTGTAACATTTGTGACACAAGCGCGCGCAATATTACATTTTTATTGCAATTTCATTTGTCCCGATGCGCACAAAAAACCGCCCCCTGACCGGCAGGGGACGGCTTTTTTTGCATATTTTCCCGACAAAGGCAGCTTGTGGGTCATTCCTGCCCGGCAGGTGCATGCTCCTGTGCGGATGCGTGCTCCGCGCTGCCCGCATTTTCCGCATTCTGCGGCTTATGACGGCGGCGTCCGCCCCGACGACGGCGACGACGCGGCGCGCCTTCCGCGGGTGCAGCGCCCTCGGCGGGCTGCTCTCCCTGCGCCTCTTCCGGCGCATCCTCGGCATCGGCCTGCTGCTGCTTCTGCTGCTTGGCGGCTTCCTGCTCCATGCGGCGGCGCTCTTCGGCCATGGCGGCGGCATTCTGCCGGTTGCGGCATGCGCCCTTGACCACACAGCAGTCTGTGCACTGAAATTCGGTCAGCGAATGCTCGGGACTGTCGTCCAGCTGCACCTTGCAGGTGCCGCGCAGCATCTGGGTCGTGATGACCTTGCCGCGTCCCTCGGGCGTATCGACCACGCTGCCCTGCTTGGGCGTGACCTTTTGCAGCTCCGCATAGGCCTCATGCTCATATTTCAGGCAGCACATCAGGCGGCCGCACACACCGGAAATCTTCGCCGGATTGAGCGACAAATTCTGATCCTTTGCCATGTTGATCGAAACAGGGTGGAAATCCTCCAGATACGAGCAGCAGCACAGCTCGCGTCCACAGGTGCCCAGTCCGCCGATCATCTTTGCTTCATCGCGCACGCCGATCTGGCGCAGCTCAATGCGCGTGCGGAACACGCTGGCCAAATCCTTGACCAGCTCGCGGAAGTCCACGCGGCCATCCGCGGTGAAATAAAACAGCATTTTGTTCATGTCGAACGTGCATTCCGCCGTGACCAGATTCATTTCCAGCCCGCGCTCTTCAATCTTGCGCTTGCAGATGATAAACGCCTCATCCGCGCGCTTTTTGTTGCGCGCGAGCGTCTTTTTATCCGCGTCGGTCGCCACGCGCACCATGCGCTTGAGCGGCTGGACGACCGTCTGGTCGGGCACATCCGTGTTGCCCTGCACGCACTGACCGTATTCCAGTCCGCGCGTCGTCTCCACGATCACGTCCTCCCCTGAGGACACAGGCGTGCCCTGCGGGTCGAAATAATACATTTTTCCGCCCGCTTTGAAGCGGACTCCAATAATCGTTGTCAAAAACTGATCCTCCTACATTATAAAAAGCAGATGCGGTATGCATCGCTTGTCAGCGCGCAAGTCACCGCCGCAGCCGCCGCATTGCGCGAAACGCGGTCGGTCAGCTCGCTCAGGAAATCATACAGCTCCAGCAGCCGTGCAGCGCTCACGACGCTTGCCAGCGCCTGTGTCTGCCCACGCAGCGCTGCCGCAACCGGCGGCTGGGGCAATCCCTTTGCAGCAAAAATCGCGTCGCGCAGTGCGCTTTGCAGCACGCCGATCACGCCCAGAAGCGCGCGGCGCGGCGTTTTCTCCAGCGCGAGCGCGGCCAGCATCATGCGATCCTCGCGGCGTTGGGCGATCGCTTCCAGATAGGGCGCGAGCAGCGCGGCGGCTTCGCCGTCCCCGGTCGTTTCCTCCTGCGGGACGAGCGCAAATTTGGTGCAGCGCGAACGAACGGTCTGCAATAACGTGTCTGGCTGCTCCGCAGTCAACACAAAAAAGGCGTAAGACGGCGGCTCTTCCAGCTCTTTGAGCAGCGCGTTCTGCGCCATAGGGTTGAGGTTCTGCGCATGCCGGATGACCGTCACGCGGCGTTCGCCGTCGTTCGGGATGATGGCGTTTTCCGCCTTGAGGCGGCGCGCCAGATCGACCTTCAGCTCGTTTTCACCCTCGTCGATGATGGTCAGATCGGGATGCACACCCTCGCTGACCTTGCGGCAGGAAAGGCATGTCCCGCACGGACGCGATCCTGCGCTTTCGCACAGGATGCCTGCGGCGAGTGTATCCGACCATGCCGCCAGCGCCGCGGAATCGTCCCCGGAAAGCAGAACAGCCTGCGGAAAACGGTCGGCCAGCGCGTTTTGCAGCGCACTTTTGAGCGCCGCGTTGCCCGGCAGCGCGTCAAATGAGATCACAGCTTTTCAAAGCGCTCGACGTTCAAAACGAACACAGTCGCGCCGCCAACCTCGACCTGCACCGGCGTGGACGGGAAAAAGCCCATGCCCAGCTCGGCCGTGGTGGGGATGATCTGCTTGCGCGAGGAAGAATGCTCGCGGATGATGTCGAAGCATTCATCCAGCTTGGATTCATCCAGACCGATCAGAACCGTCACGTTGCCGGCCTTGAGAAAGCCGCCGGTGGTCGCCAGCTTAGTGATCTGGAAACCGGCCTT
Organism: uncultured Agathobaculum sp.; assembly: GCF_963927765.1. Lineage (NCBI taxonomy): Bacteria > Bacillati > Bacillota > Clostridia > Eubacteriales > Butyricicoccaceae > Agathobaculum > uncultured Agathobaculum sp. Next base: position 13,181 of record NZ_CAWVCU010000042.1, read on the forward strand.
CATCAGATTATTGATTACATCCTGAGCATCATCATAATTGATGATCGCAAGTACCATTTTCATGGAAAAATTCCTCCTTTGAGGTAAATCAGCCGATTACAACCGTAATCTCGCCGATTTCATTGTACCATCTTTCGCGGATAAGTTCAATGTGCGCGCGGGTAATTTTCTCCCCCGGCCACAGCAGCGGCACGCTCGGCGGATAGGGCGTGACCGGACGGGCGCACACCAGCCCTTCGGCGGCAGCCGGTTCGACGCGCCCCGTCTTGGCAAACCACGCATCACGCACGGACAGCACCCGCTCGGCAGGCGGGAAGGGGAGACAGGCAGACGGCAGCAGCGTCTCGCTGCGGCGGCGCGAAATGCGGCGCAGACCGCGCCGCAGACGGTACACCGATGTACCGGAATCCGCACAGGTCAGGATGAATACCACATTGCGGTCGTCCGCCATCTCGCAGGCGACCCCGCATTCGCTCCACAGCATATCGGCCAGCCGATGGCCGGTCACATCCGTGCCCGCGGTACACACGGTCAGGCGGCAGGGGTCGAGCGCAGGGTAGTCGTCCATCGTCAGCGCGGTGAAGCCTGTGCGGCGCAGCACATATTCCCGCAATTCTCCACAGGTTTCGGCAGCGCGACGATAGGCCGCGCGGCCCGGTCCCTCGGTGTAGGCGCGGGCAAGGTCGATGGACGCCATAATGGGGTAGGAGGGGCTGGACGTACCAAATAAAGCGGTATTTTCACGCAGCGCGCGCTTGTCCACACCCGAACTGCTCAAAACCACCGCGCCCTGTCCCAGACAGGGGAGCGTTTTATGGATAGAAAGCACCGCCAGATCCGCACCCTCAGCAACTGGGGTCGGCAGGCCGACGGCAGGGAAGTGCGCGCCATGCGCCGCATCCACCAGCAGCAGTTTACCATAGGCGCGGCACAGGTCGGCAAAGGCCGGAATGGCGCGGCGCACGCCATAATAAGTGGGGGAGGTGAGCAGCACCGCGCGGATCTCGGGGTGGTCGATCAGCTGCTGCTCCGCATCCCCGGGCGCAAGCGCGCCCGAGATGCCGAACGGCTCCAGCACCGGCGCGGAAATAAAATAGGGCGTGATATCGAGCAGCGCGCAAGCATGGCACACCGATTTGTGGCATTCGCGATCGAGCAGCACCGCGCCGCCGCGTCCCACCGCGGTGGCCAGCACGGACAGAATGCCCTGCGTCGATCCGCCGGTCAGGAAAAAGCAGTCGGACGCGCCAAAATACCGCGCCGCGGCAACCTCCGCATCTCGGATCGGGCCGTCACCCACATACAGATTGCCCGTACCGTAGGTTTCGGTAAAGTCGATCGAAAAAACCTCGGAAAAACTGTTGAACAGCGGCTCGCCCTTGTGCCCGGGCATATGGAAGCGCGCAGAATCGCCGGTCGCAAGCAATTGCAGCGCGTGAAACAGCGGCGCATTGGTGAACGGCAGCAGACGGTTGATCTGCCGGTGGCTGAGCTGGGTGCGCTGATTTGGCTGTCGGCGCCGGAACATGGCCGTCCTCTCCTTTCGTATCGTCTGTTTTTCCACAATCCTGTGCAAAAACAGACGGCATTCTTTTCTCATTTCTGCCTTAGTATACCATATCTGTCCAAACGCTTGCAATCGGATGCGCTTTCGGCAATGCTGCAATATCTGTCCATAATGTGCAGACATTCGTCTTTTTGCGGCGGAATTTTGGTTTAATTTCCCGTAGTAAAAGCCTACTGCTTATATTATAATGAATATTGCATTCCTATACGGAATAGCACGCTGATTTATTGAAAGGCAGGTTACTATCACTATGGCTGACAATCGTATCTACAACTTTTCCGCAGGCCCCTCTATGCTTCCGGTTCCCGTGCTCGAGCGCTGTGCATCCGAAATGCTGAATTACAAGGGCTCAGGCATGTCTGTCATGGAGATGAGTCACCGATCTAAGGTATATGACGGCATCATCAAGGAGACCGAGGCTGCGCTGCGCCGCGTACTTTCCATTCCGGAAAATTACAAGGTCCTGTTCCTGCAGGGCGGCGCGACGACCCAGTTCGCGGCGATCCCGATGAACCTGATGAAGACCGGCAAGGCGGATTACGCCATCACCGGCAACTTTGCAAACAATGCATATAAGGAAGCCGTGAAGTTCGGCGACATTCACGTTGCGTTCTCCTCCAAGGAGGGCGCCTTTGACCGCGTGCCGACGCAGGCCGAGCTGGACATCCGTCCGGACGCGGACTACTTCTACATCTGCGCAAACAACACCATCTACGGCACCGAGTACCAGTACGACCCCCAAACCCCGGCTGACGTTCCGCTGGTAGCGGATATGTCCTCGAACATCCTCTCCAAGCCGGTCGACGTTTCCAAGTACGGCGTGATCTACGCGGGCGCACAGAAGAACATGGGCCCTGCAGGCGTTACGGTCGTGATCGTGCGCGAGGATCTGCTGGGGAACTATCCGCTCGACAAGTACCCGGTCATGCTCGACTGGAAGACCATGGCCGACAAGGAATCCATGTACAACACGCCCCCCACGTACGGCATCTATGTGCTGGGCCTTGTGCTCGAGTGGGTCGAGCAGATGGGCGGCGTGAAGGCCATGCAGGAGCGCGCTGCAAAGCGTTCCGGCCTGCTGTATGACTACCTCGACAGCCAGGACTTCTACAAGTCGGTTGCCGAAAAGGCGTCCCGCAGCCACATGAACGTTACCTTCCGCACCGGCAACGACGAGCTGGACGCGAAGTTTGCCAAGGAGTCCGCAGCGGCGGGCATGTCCAACCTCAAGGGCCACCGTTCGGTCGGCGGCATGCGCGCATCCATCTACAACGCGATGCCGATCGAGGGCGTAGAGTACCTGATCGACTTCATGAAAAAGTTCGCTGCTGAAAACGCGTAAAATACTTATAGGGGATATCCAATACCCCCTATATACAAAAATCAGTTCCAAAGAAACGGATTTTTGATACCCCCGGACGCGGCCCAAGGCCGCTGAGTCGAGGGCAAATTTCCAAGGCACCTGTCCTTGGAAATTTGTTATTTTATGTCGCTGCGCTCCCCATGAGCGCAAGTACAGATAAAAGAGGAGTGCTTCCCATGTATAATGTAAAGCTTTACAATAAAATTTCCAAGGTTGGTCTGGAAAAGCTGGACCCCGCCAAATACACCTGCTCGGAAGATTTTACCGACTATGACGCTGTCCTTGTCCGTTCGGCCAAGCTGCACGACGTCGAATTCCCCAAGAGCCTCAAGTGCATCGCGCGCGCGGGCGCGGGCGTAAACAACATCCCGCTCGATCGCTGCGCACAGGAAGGCATCGTTGTATTCAACACGCCGGGCGCAAACGCCAACGCCGTTAAGGAACTGGTTGTCTGCGCACTGATGCTCGCTTCCCGTAAGATCGTGCAGGGCGCAAACTGGGTGCAGTCGCTCGCCGGCACGCCGGACATCGGCCCGGCTGCTGAAAAGGGCAAGGCAACCTATGCTGGCCCGGAAATTGCGGGCAAGAAGCTGGGTGTCATCGGTCTGGGCGCGATCGGCGTCAAGGTGGCAAACGCTGCGGTCGGTCTGGATATGGAGGTCTGGGGCTATGACCCGTACCTGTCGGTTGACGGCGCGCTGGCACTGTCCCGTTCGGTCAAGCATGTCACAGAACTTGACCAGATCTTCGCAAACTGCGACTATATCACCATCCACGTCCCGCTGACCCCGGACACCAAGAACACCATCTGCGAGGAAACCATCGCCAAAATGAAAGACGGCGTGCGCGTGATCAACCTTGCCCGCGGCGAACTGGTCGATACCAATGCCATGGCTGCGGCACTCGAGAGCGGCAAGGTTGCGGCGTATGTGTCCGACTTTGCATCCGACGAAATTCTTGCACAGCCCAATGCGATCACCCTGCCGCACCTCGGCGCATCCACGCCGGAGAGCGAGGACAACTGCGCACAGATGGCAGTCAAGGAGATTTCGGATTACCTCGAAACCGGCACCATCCGCAACTCGGTCAACTTCCCGAACCTCAAGGTTCCCTATGAAGGCGGTTACCGCGTCTGCATGATCCACAAGAACATCCCGAACATGATCGCATCCATCACCGCTGCGGTCAAGTGCAACATCGAAAACATGGGCAACCGCTCCAAGGGCGACTATGCATACACCATCGTAGACCTTGCTGAGCAGCCCACCGAAGCCAACCTCGACGCACTGCGTGCGATCGACGGCATGATCTCGGTTCGTGCCCTCTAATCTCTGTATATGGTATATGAAAAAATGCCTTCCGTTTGAAGCGGAAGGCATTTTTGTTTGCCAATCAGTCGTAGATGGACTCTACATCCCAGTCGATAATGGTTCCGGTGGAAGCGTCGATGGTGAATTCATACTCCATGCTGTTATAGATGATCTTGCCCTCATATTCCCAGCGACCGTCATCAAAATCCAGTTTAAACTCATAGATATTAGCCGTGCTTGCGCCGGGTACCTTGTTCAGCGCGATTTCCTTGGCGCGCGCCTCGGTAACGGTCACCGTCTGACTGCCGCTATTGCCGCCGGTCGAAGGTGCATAGCCCTCCGCGTCATAGTCATAGCTCAGAATCTTGCCGGTGGAAGCGTCGATCTCATAATCGTATTCCAGATAGCTTGTGCCGGAACGGTAGATGAATTCGATCTCGTAAACCGTTCTGCCGTTCTCCCAATCCGACTTTGCCTTGACGAAGGTCACCTGACTGGCCGTCTTGCCCGCGTGATCGAGCGCGGTCTGCTTCGCCTGCTCGAGCGTGACCGAACCGGTGGTCGTACCGGTGTTGCCGGTGTTACCAGTGTTGCCCGTATTGCCGCCGGTGTTGCCGGAGGGGTTGTTCGTGTCAAAATCGGTCACTTCGCCGCCCGTTGTGCTGCCGGAAATCGACACGGTCTGGGTCGCGCCGTCCCACGAGACGGTTTTGCCCATGATCTCGCCAATCGCGCGGATCGGCAGGTAGATCGAGCCATTATAGAGCGCGGGATCGACCTTCTGGCCTTTTACGTTATAGAATGTGCGTGCCGTGCCGTCGATCACGATGGTGTAATCCGGCTCGATGCGCAGGGTGATATCCTGCGTCACCGCGTTTTTGTCCGGGGTGCCGGTTGCATCCGGCGTGACGCGCGCGCCACCGATGGTGGCGGTGTTGGTCGTGCCGTCCCAGTTGACATTCTTATCCATCAGCTCACCGATCGAGCGGATCGGCACATAGGTCGTGCCTGCGTAGCTGATCGGGTGCACTTCCTGCCCCTGTACGTTGTAGAAAACGCGCTCCACACCGTCGATCTTGACTGTAATGTCCGGGCTCAGTTCCGCCGTTACCGTGTAGGAGCTGTTCGCCGCTCCCGCCGCGCCGCACAGCAGTGCAGCCAGTGCCATCGTACAAACCAGTTTTTTCATTTTGTTGTCCTCCTTTTATGCTTATCAATCAAATACGGATTCCGCGTCCCACTCTTGAATGGCGCCGCTATATGCGTCGATCTCGAAATCGTATTCCATTCCCTCGTAAATGATCTTGCCCTCGTATCTCAGCTTGCCGTCGTCGCGATCCAGATTCATGCGGATATCGTTTTCGGTCGCGCCCGGCACTTTAGCCAGCGCAATGGCGCGAACCTCCGCTTCGCTCATGGTCTCACTGGAAGCCGAACCCGTGTTCTGCTGCGACGGATTATAGTTTTCCGCGTCGTAATCGTAGCTGCGGATCTCGCCGGTCGCGGCGTCGATCTCATAATCGTATTCCGAAGCGGTTGCGGCAACATAAAATTCCACATCGTATACCTGAACGCCATCGTCATAATCCAGCTTTGCCATCAGGAAGCTGGTGTCGCTCTCGCTCACGCCCGCGTGGTCGAGTGCGATCTGCTTGGCCTTGGCTTCATCGACTGCACCCGTCTGGGTCGTCGCGTTCGCGGTATTCGTGGTATTCGTGCCGTCCGTCTGCGCCGCGCCGCTGTTCGATTCGATCACCGCGCCGGTCATCGCGTCAATCGCGTAGCGGTAATCCGTTCCGTCTACGGTGAAATCCACCTCATAATACGCGATGCCGTCCTTTTCATCGAGTGAAGCGGTTGTAAAGGTTGCGTTTGCGGCATCGATCTGCGCGGCGGTGGCGGCCATGTTCTTGGCAGCATCCACACCGATATATCCCATCTGCGCGTTGCTTTTCTGGGTGGACTGACTGCATCCTGCCAACGCAGCGGCCAGCATTGCCGCAGCGGTAAACATCAAAAACTGTTTTTTCATCTTGCTCACACCTTTCGTTTGAGTTCATATACAGGATACCAGCCCAACATTAAAAAAATATTAAAAAAGTAAATTTTCAAAAAATAATTTTTACGCAAGGCTTTGCGGCTCGTCCGGCTGCTGTCCGATGGGGAAGCGGAAGGTAAAGCAGCTGCCCACACCGATAGCGCTGTCCAGCGTGACCGTACCGCCGTGCAGCGCGGCGATCTGGCGCACCATGGTCAGGCCCAATCCGGTGCCGGCCTGTCCGCTGCGTGACGGCTCGACCTGATAGAACCGCTGCCAAATCTTTTCCTGCTGCTCCTTTGCAATGCCGATGCCGTCATCCCGCACGGCAAGTACAGCATCTGCCTGCTCCCGCCGCAGGGAAACCCAGATATGTCCATCCTGCCGACCGTACCGCACAGCGTTGCCGATCAGGTTTTGCAGCAGACGGCTCATCAGCGTCACATCAAAACGGGCTTCCACCTCGGGCTGAATATCGGTTTGCAGCGTGATATTCTTGGGAAATGCGGGCTGCTCGGCGCAGATAACCTCCACCAGCCCACTCAGGTCAGCCCACTCAAAGGACGCGCGCTGCGTGCCCTGCTCCAAACGGGTCATTTGCAGCAGCTGCGCAATCAGGTCAGACATCTTTCCCGCCTGCCGTTCAATTACCTCGATTGCCTGCGCATACTGTTCTGGAGTTTCGGCATGCCGCCGCGCGTCCTCGCACTGGGCGAGAATGACCGCAGTCGGCGTGCGCAGCTCATGCGAGGCATCCGAGGTGAACTGCTTTTCCGACTCGAAGGACGCTTCCAGCCGCATGAACATATTATCAAACGCCTGTCCCAGACGGCTGATCTCGTCCCGTCCCGGAGGCAGGCCAATGCGGCGGGACAAATCGCGCCCCTCTCCGATATTCTCGGCTGCGCGGATGATGCGGTCGATGGGACGGAAGGTCGATCGCGCCAGCAGATACGCGCCCAGACCGCTGAACACCACCATCAGGGGTAAAATCAGCAGCGCCAGTCCCACCATATCGTCCAGCACATCGGCAACATCGGGTGCGGAAATGATGCCGCGCACCCATACGCCGTCCTCCCAGCTAAACGGCAGCCAAAAATCCAGCACATAATAATTGCCGTTGATTCCTTCTGCCATACGGATCGCACCATTTTCAAACGCCAGCGTATCCGGAAAGGACAGCGGCAGCTGTCCGGCAAGCAGCGCGCCGCTGCTGCTGTAAACCACGGTATACACGCCGTTGTGCGTGAACGTAAAATCCTCGCTGAATGTGAGATTACCGTTTTCCTTGGAAATACCGCTCAGGTTGGTGCGCACGGTATTGGTCAGCTGCTCATAGGCGTTTTCGGAAACGACCGATCTGCTCACCGCAACCATAAATACCAGCACCGACGTGGTGAGCAGCAGCATAAGCAGGGTAATCCACAGGGTCAACTTCAGTTTGACGGAAAATCGCTTCACGGCTCCTCCTTTAAAATCCAGCCCGCGCCGCGAACCGTATGCAGCAGCTTTTTGTCAAAGCCGCTGTCGATCTTTTTGCGCAGATAGGTGATATAGACGTCGACCACATTTGAGCCGCCCGCATAATCATAATTCCAGATGTGATCCTCCAGCCGGGCGCGGGAAATGACCGTGCCCTTGTGCTGCATCATATATTGCAGGATGGCGTATTCCTTAGCGGACAGGCGGATCTCCTTGTCGCCGCGCGTCACCGCATGGCTGCCGGTATCCACAGTCAGGTCGGCCAGCGTCAGTACGCTGGTCTTTTGCGTGCCGTATTTGCGCGTTGCCGCGCGGATGCGGGCAAGCAGCTCGTCAAAATCAAAGGGCTTGACCAGATAATCGTCCGCGCCGAGGTCGAGTCCCTCGATACGGTCCTGCACACTGTCGCGCGCGGTCAGGAAAATCACCGGCACGGCGCTGCCCTGTGCGCGCACCGCCCGCAGCACGTCGCGCCCGTCCTTCTTGGGCATCATGATATCCAGCAGCAGGCAGTCATATTCCGCCCCCAGCAGATAATCGAGCGCGGCTTCTCCGTCAAAACAGGCGTCCACGCTGTATCCCGCGCGCTCGAGCGTCCGGCAGATCAACCGATTGAGATCGCGCTCATCCTCTGCCACCAATATCCGCATAGAAACCAACTCCTTTCTTTTATTATAAATCAATGCCACGCAGTTCAGCAAGGGAAGGATTACGGGCGATGCTTGCGTTTATTCTGCCGGTCAGCTATAATAAAAGCAGCATAACCGGTTGGCGGCAGACCGCCGGTACGGAAATCAGGAGGAACAACCCCATGAAAAAAATCATCACCATCAGCCGGCAGTTTGGCGCAGGCGGCGGCGAGCTGGGCCGGCGCACGGCTGACGCACTGGGTATCCCGTTATACAATAAGGATCTGATCCTGTTCACCGCCAAAGCATCCGCAGGGCTGACGCCCGCGCAGGTGCGCAAGTGGGATGAGCGTGTGCCGACCAGCTTCGGCCTGACGCAGAGCCTGTTCGATTTTTACAACCGCCCCTTGAGCGACAAGCTGTGGGAAGCGCAGGTCAAGGCCATCCGTGAGATCGCAGACCGCGAAAGCTGCGTTATCGTTGGCCGCAACGCGGATTTCATCCTGCGGGAGTTCGACCACTGTCTGCGTGTGTTCGTCCATGCGGATTTTGAATGGCGCTATGAGCGCATGCGCGGCATGATGGAGGACACTGAACCGGAAAAGCTGCGCGCCAACATCAAGGCAGTAGACAAGGCGCGCAATGCCTATTGCACGCATTACACGGGCCGCCACTATGCCGACGCGACCAATTATGACCTGACGCTGTGCACCAGCCGGCTCGGCATCGACTTTGCACTTGAGGAGATTTTACAGGCGGCAGAGCGGATTTGACTGGCTTTTTTGCCAAAAACAGGCGGTACGCTTGACGAAATATTGATTTTACGTTATAATGGGTTAGGCATGATAGGCGATGGTAGTTGTCTGGATACTTCCATCGCCTGTTATATATCTATGGCTGATGCACTGCACACGCGTGAAAAAACGCAATGCGGATGCGGAGGGTAAGAAAAAAGTAAAGGAGAATCACAAGTGAAAAAAGTACTTTCTCTGCTGATGGCGGCCAGCCTGGCGCTGGGTCTGGCAGCATGCGGCGGCAATTCGTCCAACGAGGCGAACAGCGATGCAGCAAACGGTTCCGCTTCGGGCGACGGCAAGACTTGGGTTATCGCGTCCGACACCGTCTTCAAGCCCTTTGAGTACACCGACGCTTCCGGCAACTTCGTCGGCATCGACGTAGACATCGTTGCGGCGATTGCGGGAGATCAGGGCTTCCAGTATGAAATGAAGAGCCTTGGCTGGGATGCTGCCATCGCGGCTTGCCAGTCCGGTCAGGCTGACGGCATGATCGCCGGCGCGTCCATCACCGACGAACGCAAGGAGAGCGGCTGGATCTTCTCGGACGGCTACTATCAGACCACCCAGACCATGACGGTTGCAGAGGATTCCGACATCACCGGCTTTGAAGACCTGTCCGGCAAGACGGTTGCCGTCAAGACCGGCACGCAGGGCGCAACTTACGCAGAGAGCCTGAAGGATCAGTATGGCTTCACCATCACCTACTTTGAGGATTCGCCCACGATGTATCAGGCGGTTCTCGGCGGTCAGGCAGTTGCCTGCTTCGAGGATACCCCGGTTATGGCGGCTTCCATCAAGGACGGCGGTTTGGCGCTTAAGATTCTGGAAGATACCGCGAACGAAGGCCAGCCCTATGGCTTTGCGATCTTCAACGAGGACAATCAGGAGCTGATCGACATGTTCAACGCCGGCCTTGCCAACATCAAGGAGAACGGCAAGTACGACGAGATCATCGCCAAATATCTGGGCTGATCGCAGCGGATCGACCTGCATTTTCAGGGGGGCACTGGTTTGATCCGGCGCCCCCTAATTTTTGAAAGGAGTTCTGATCTGTGATCCAAATCCTCACCGTTTATGGGCCCCTGCTGCTGCAGGCGATGGGGCAGACGCTGCTGCTGGCACTGTGCGGCCTGTTTTTTGCATGTATCCTCGGCCTGCTTTTCGGCCTGCTGAGCGTATTGAAAAACCGCGCTTGCAATATCATTTCGACGATCTTTGTCGATGTGATCCGCGGCGTACCGATGATCGTTCTGGCTTTTTATGTATTTTTCGGCGTACCGTACCTGTTCCAAAACATCATCGGAGTCAAAGGCGTTACGCTGACCGCGCTGCAGGCCGGTACGATCTGTCTGGCGCTGAACTGTGGCGCATACATGGCGGAAATCATCCGCGCCGGTATCCAGAGCGTGGACAAGGGCCAGATGGAAGCGGCCCGCAGCCTTGGTCTGCCGTACTGGAAGGCCATGCGCAAGGTCGTGCTGCCGCAGGCTATCCGCACGATGATCCCGTCGATCATCAACCAGTTCATCATCACGCTCAAGGATACCTCGATCCTGTCGGTCATCGGTTTCCCGGAGCTGGTCAACACCTCGAAAAACGTCGTGGCGATCACCTTCAACTCGTTTGCAGTCTGGAGCATCGTCGCGGTGATGTATTTGATCGTAATTACGGTCCTGTCCCGTTTTGCAAAGGTTATGGAGAGGAGGCTGAACCGTGGCAGAGAATAATAAGCAGGTAAAGATCCATGTCTCCCACCTGAAAAAGAGCTTCGGCGAGCTGGAAGTACTCAAGGATGTCTCCATCGACATCCACGAGGGCGAGGTCGTCGTTATTCTCGGGCCGTCCGGCAGCGGTAAGTCCACCTTTCTACGCTGCCTGAACCGTCTGGAAGAGATCACTGACGGCACGGTTATCGTCGATGGCTACGACATCACCGACAAGCACACCGATATCAACAAGGTGCGCGAAAATGTCGGCATGGTGTTCCAGCTGTTCAACCTGTTCAACAATCTGGACGTCATGGGCAACATGATGCTTGCCCCCACCGAGCTGAAAAAGGCCACCAAGGAAGAAGCACGCGAAACCGCCATGCGGCTACTCAAGCGCGTCGGTCTGGCGGATAAGGCGGAAGCCTATCCCGCGCAGCTGTCCGGCGGCCAAAAGCAGCGCGTCGCCATCGCCCGCGCACTGGCGATGAATCCGGATATCATGCTGTTTGACGAGCCGACCTCCGCGCTCGACCCCGAAATGGTCGGCGAGGTGCTGCAGGTCATGCAGAATCTGGCCAAGGAAGGCATGACGATGGTCGTCGTCACGCACGAGATCGGCTTTGCCCGCGAGGTCGCCAGCCGCGTCATCTTCATGGAAGGCGGCTACATCGTCGAGGAAGGCACGCCGGATGAGGTCATCAACCATCCGAAGGAGCCGCGCACAATCGACTTCTTGAGCAAGGTTTTATAATCACGCATTCTTTTTGCTCGAATCACCTAATTACAGAAACCACTACCAATATTTTGCCGCAAGGCAGGATTTTGGTAGTGGTTTTTTTGCTCTGCCATCTGAATGATTTGTTTCCTTTGCTTTACTCTGCTTCGAAGCGGTATGTGAAAAAAAATACAATCGTCATTTTATCTAATATGGAAAATAATTTCTTGTGGACAATCACAATTTTTATCAATTAAACTTGACAAGATAGAGCGAGATGACTAATATTAGCTTACAGATGGTTCGTATTTAAGTCTTATGTTCGTATATACGATCACAAGAAATGGTACACCTAGAAATAAGAGACAAGGAAGGTAATGGTTATGAACAACGCAATTGAGACAATGGCTGAACTGATTGGCAATCAGTTAAAGTTGGTTGATTTGAGTCACAATCTGGAAGTTGGAATGCCCAGCTGCCTGACACACGCCCGCTTTGGCCGTATCCAGCATGAGGCGATTGAATACGGAGACGCATTTACCCATGCTGCGTTGATTATGAGTGAGCACACCGGCACGCATATGGACGCTCCTAATCATCACATTCCCGGCAGCGACTATACGATTGAAAAGGTTCCGTCAGAGCGCCTTTTTGGCCGTGGCGCCATCATTGATGCAAGCCATCTTGGCAAAAATGAATGTCTGCCTGTAGAGTTCATTCAGGCATGGGAGAAGGAGCACGGCGAAATCCGCGCAAAGGATTTTGTTCTCTTCCGTTTTGGCTGGGACAAAAAGTGGGATGTCCAGCCCAACTGCAAGCCGTACGAGCACGACTGGCCGGGTCTGGGTCGGGAGGCTTCCGAGTATCTCAAGGACAAGGGCGTAAGTGTTGTCGGCACGGATGCGCTCGCACTGGACACGGGCGATGCCGTTGTTTGCCCCGCGCATGACATTCTGCTTGGCGCCGATATCTTTATTCTCGAAGCACTTGACAAGCTGGACACCCTGCCTCCGTTCTGCTATATTGTTGCGCTTCCGCTTAAGGTTAAGGATGGCTCCGGCGCACCGACGCGTGTCATTGCTCTGGTTGAATAATTCCGATATCCGGCATATCACGCGCAAAAGAGAAAGGAGTTGAGCCTGTGGCTAA
>NZ_CAWVCU010000043.1:0-10609 GCF_963927765.1 uncultured Agathobaculum sp.
GATGAAAACGTATTTGAATCAGATTTCGGGCATCGACGATGCAATCGTTTCCATGTTTATGAGCAAGCGGTCATGGACGCGCGAAAAGGAATTGCACATTCGTGAAATTTGCCGCACGGTGCTGCGCGCAGACGGCGGCTTGCGGGAATACGACAGCGCACAGGCCGATGCGTTTGCCGAATTTGCAGACTGGATGGACAAGCTGACCAAATGGGGCTGGAAGCACACGACCATGCTGCGCTTTATTGATATGTCGGTCACCGTGGAAGGGCTGCACCGCGCCGGTCAGGACGACTGGGACGCGCACGCCAAGCGTTTCAACAACCGTATCATCCGTTCGAGCACCCGCTTGGCTTCCTTCTCCTATGAAATGTCGGCATGGTATCAGGATAAAATCCTGCCGACCGACCTTGCCCTGCAGGAGCTTGGCCTTGCGGTGCCGCAGACCATCGAGCACGATGGGGTCAAGTACGTCAAGGCGGTCAATGGATACATCCGGGAGGATATGGCGGACAATCCGGACGTCAAACGCGGGCTGTATATGCTGAGCATTCCGAGCAACTTCATTTTCAAAATCGACCTGACCGAATGGGGACACGTTTTCAAGGAGCGCAATGCCAACGGCTCGGCCAATCCGGAGGTCAAGCAGTGCTGCGAAAGCATTGCCGATCAGATCGAGCAGTTCCACCATCAGTTCAACCGCGAGCTGTTCCTCAAAATTCTCAACTGAATGCAAAAGCGGCATAGCTGAAGCTACGCCGCTTTTTTCTATTTTACTTATTTGCACTCCTGTTTCATGGCGAAATAGCCCATCAGCACCGCCCACACATAGGCACACGTCTTGGGAATCATCAGAATGCCGACCAGCGGCACCGCATCTGACCACAGAACCACCGGAATATAGAACGCAAAGCTAAGCACGATGGTCAGCCACATCCAGCGGAACGCACGGTCCTGATGTATTTTCGCCGCCTGATAGAACAGCACAACCACCAGCAGCCCCAAAAGTGCAAAGGGGATGTTACGGTAAATGCCCCAGGAAAGCGGTGCATCCGCGCTCAACCACTGGTTCTGCGGCATCAGGCACAGAACGATGCGCAGCCCTGCCAAACCGTATACCGCTGCGGTCAAGCCGCCGCGCCCAGCGACCTGATACCGCTGCCGCCAAACCAAATAAAGCAGCACATAGAAAATGGTCATGGTGATGGATGTAACGGCCTTTCCCAACCCGAGCGCCGCCGTATAGTTTTCGAGACCTGTGGTGCAAAGCGCCACCGCCCGCGGCACCAAATGAAAGGCGTCGCCCGCCCCCAAGATCACAGCCATCCAGCCAAACAGGCGGAACTGGTGATTTCCCCGACTGCCCCGAATCATCAAAATGCCAATGGTGATGACCGAACACAGATACACAATATCAAAAAGTGTTTCCATAACTGCCTGCATGTTTTACACGTCCTTTCGTTCTGTTTGTTCCTGTACCGCAGCGGCGGCCAAAGCCGCCTTTCCATAATTGCGGCCAAACCAAATGCCGGCCAGCAGCAGCGCCGCACCCAACCCGGAATAAAACACCGCGATAAACCGATCAGGTGCAATACCGGAGACACGTAAACCGATCCCGCCGGTCATCATCACGGCCATGATGCCAAATGCCTTTCCATCAAAGAACTTGAGGAAAAACTGCCGTTCCTCTGCATAGCCTGTAATCCGCGCAGTATGCTTCCGCACCAGTTTCCCAAAAACAAACATTTGAAAAACCGCGAAAACCACTACCGACAGCAACAGATTCCATACCGTAACATATGCCGGATAAACCTGAACACCGATTCGAAAAATATTGAACCCCGCTGCGCACCACACCAGACTGGCGAGGAGCAGCAAGGTATTGCGCTTAACTTTCATAACTTTGTTTCCTTTCCTGTGAACACCGTTCAGTTTGCGGCACAAAACCACTCTCGAACAGAATGGATCAATAAAGCGTCCTGCGAACGATTTCCAGAACGACAGACGGGTCATACTCCTGCCGCTGCAACGCAGACAGCATCAGGGTGAACAGCACCTCTGCAAACTTCTCTGCTGTAAACTGTTCATCAAAGGCATCCGGGCGAATCTTGGCATCCCGCTTCAAAACTGCGCACAATCCGTCCAGAATATGCTGCTGGGTTCGCTGCATCCGTCGCCTGCCATCCGGTTTATCCTCCTGCATGAACCCCAAGGAGTGCATCACAAAAAAACCGGGATATCGCTTGCAGCCATATTCCATGCGCTCATACATCCAAGTAATGCATGTCTGGGTATCCTGAAAGACTGCCTCATCCTCCGGACGATGGAAAATCTCGCACCAGATGCTTTCCACGATGGTGCCGATCAGCTCTGTTTTGGACGAAAAATAATTATAAATAGATCCGACCGAAACACCGCAAGCCGCTGCGACCGAACGGATATTGACCGCCGACCAGCCCTGCCGCTGCATCAGCTCCCGGCTTGTTTTCAGAATCTCCTCTTTCGATGTCACGATGGTATTCATCTTATCCCTCCAATATGAACAACGTTCATTATAGTTTGCCAACGCTTCTCTGTCAATACCAATGCAACACGAAAATTGTATTCTTTTCGAAAATCACTTACACACGAACGCTTCCCTATTTCTCAAGCAAAAGGGTGCTGACCATACCGTCAGCACCCTTCTCCCAGCCGTTATTTCAGCTTTATATCACGTTTCTGTGCCTGCTTTCCCTTACTCTGACGCGGTAGCAGAATCCGTTTCCGCAGATGCCGCGGTTTTGCGCGCAGACTTACGCAGGTCAAACGAGGGGTTAAACGCATAGTAGTTTTTGCTATCCAAATGATCCTGTACGACGCGCAGCGCATCGCCGAAGCGCTGGAAATGCACGATTTCGCGCGCGCGCAGGAACTTGATCGGTTCGCGTACATCCGGGTTGTCGATCAGACGCAGCAGGTTATCGTAGGTTGTGCGGGCCTTCTGCTCTGCTGCCAAATCTTCAAACAAATCCGTGATCGGGTCGCCCTTGCTTTGCAGCGCAGCAGCCGTAAACGGAACACCGGCAGCAGACTGCGGATAGATACCTGTCGTGTGATCAACGAAGTAGGCGTCAAAACCACCTTCCTTGATCTGCTCAGGCGTCAGATTGCGGGTCAGCTGATAGACGATGGCCGCGATCATCTCTTGGTGCGCAAGTTCTTCTGTACCGATATCGGTCAGGATCGCCTTGCCCTCCTTGTACGGCATGGTGTAGCGCTGGTTAAGATAGCGCATCGCCGCGCCAATTTCACCATCAGGTCCGCCAAGTTGTGTAATGACGATTTTTGCCGTCTGCGGGTCGGGATTTTTGATGTTAACGGGATATTGTAAGCGTTTATCGTATGACCACATTAGTTATCCTCTCCTTCCCACGGCCACGGGTCGTCGATCCAGCGCCAGTTGCCAACGCGGGTATCTACCTCGCGCGCGGTCAACGGGCCGAAAGCATCCTCGTATTCCGCTGCGGCCTTATCAAATGCGGTGCGCATTTTGCTGTAATAAGCCAGCGCCGCAGCATTCTTCGGGTGTCCATCCAGATACTGGATGACATCCACCAGCGCAAAATCATACATGCGCACACGGCTGAGCAGTTTTTCGCGTTCGGTCATTGCGGAACGGCCTCCTCTCCGAGGAAGGGTTTGTCGAGCGCCGGAAAAATCGTACCTCGGCTGAAGGCCAGCGCGGGTTCATACGGCGTATCAAAGCTTTGCGCCGGCACAAATGCCATGGCAAGCGAAAGCAGACGGGGATCAATGCTGTCCGCAGGCAGCGCCTGATCGCCCGAAGGATTGGTCGTATTCATATGCAGGTTGCTCCTTGTTTGTCGGTTTGAGGCCTCGCCTCAATCTCAATGTATGCCGCAGGAAAAAAGACGGTGAAAGCATGGATAAACTGTGGTATACTGTAACTATCAAAGGAGGCATGAAACATGGAGCTTTCTGAAATCAGAGAACAGAGCGCAAAAGCGGCAGCACAGGTATGCGACGCCGCCAAACTGCGCGCAGGGGATTTGTTTGTGGTCGGCTGCTCGTCGAGCGAAGTATGCGGCGAGAAGATCGGCACGCATTCCAGCGTCGAGGTAGCAGAAGCCATATTCGAAGGGATTTACAGCGTACTGCACGAGCGTGATATCTACCTTGCCGCGCAGTGCTGCGAACACCTCAACCGCGCGCTGGTGGTCGATCGCGCTGCGTGCGAACGGTTCGGGCTGGATGAGGTCAACGTCATCCCGCAGCCCAAGGCGGGCGGCTCGTTCGCCACGACCGCTTACAAGCGATTTGCCGATCCGGTCGCGGTGGAAACCCTCAAGCAGTCCGCATCCGCGGGCATGGATATCGGCGGCACGCTGATCGGTATGCACATCAAGCCGGTGGTCGTACCGCTGCGCACCGAGGTCAAGCACATTGGCGAGGCCATCCTGCTTTGCGCGCGCCGTCGCGCCAAATTTGTCGGCGGCAGCCGCGCGGTGTATAACGAAAAACTTCTGTGAGGGATTTATGGGACTCAAAGCGGTATTTTTTGATCTGGACGACACATTTTACAGCAGTTTTGGAGCCTGCGACGCATATGCGTATGAGCGCCTTGCCATCTGGGCAGAGCAAACGCTGGGCATTCCCGGCGATACGTTTTTGCAGGCGTTCCATGCAAACCGCCATCGGCTTGCACGGCAGCAGCCCGGCATGCCGCCGGTACATGACCGCGTGCTGTTCGCGCAGGGCGCGCTTGAGCGGCTGGGCTGCAACGCCATCCGCTATTCCCGTCAGGCACATCGGGTCTACTGGGACGCGGTGCTGGAAAAAATGGAGCTGCGCCCGGGTGTGACCGAGCTACTGGCCGATCTGCGGCGGGCAGGCGTCAAGACTGCGGTATGCACGGATATGCTGGCGGATATTCAGATGGAAAAGCTGGAGCATCTCGGCCTTGCGGATCAGGTCGATTATCTGGTTGCGAGCGAAGAGGCCGGCATGGATAAGCCGGGCGCGCCGATGTTCTGGCTGGCGCTGCAAAAATGCGGCTGTCTGCCGGGTGAGGCCGCGATGGTAGGCGATAACTTCCGGCACGACATACAGGGCGCGATGGACGTCGGCATCGCGGGGGTTTGGCTCAACTGGACCGGACTGCCGCGCCCGCAGGACGACCGTCCATACTATGAAGCGGAAACATTTGAGCAGGCGGCGGACTATATCCGCACGCTGCTATGAGGAGGACATGAGCACAATGCAGCATTTTGATTATAAGCCGCGCGGGGTCTGCCCCATGCGGATCTCCTTCGATATGGAGGGGGACAAAGTACACAATGTCGCCTTTCAGGGCGGCTGCAACGGCAACTTGCAGGCCATCAGCCGTGTGGTCGAGGGTATGACCGTCGAGCAGATCGAAGGCTACTTCAAGGGCATTTCCTGCGGCGGCAAGGGCACCAGCTGTTCCGACCAGCTGGCAACCGCCGTGCGTATGGCATATGAACAGAAAAAGGCATGATAAAAAGGACGATGCAGATGCATCGTCCTTTTGTTTTGCCTGTGTTATTTCATGATGTGCAGCACTGGCTGCTCCGCGCCTGCCTGCTCCACGCATACCGCGAGGCGGTAATCCCGGTCGGCAAATTCGGGCAGGAAAAGTGAATAATGCCCGGTGACCTCCGAACAATCCAGCCGCGGCGGCATCCGATGAATGTCGACCCAGAAGCTGCGCAGCGGCAGGTCAAGGCCGCGTCCGGTGGACTTGACAAAGCTCTCCTTGAGCGTCCAGAGCTTATAGAACGCGTCATCTCGCGCAGAAGGCAGAATCGTATTCAGATACCGCACTTCCTCACGGTGGAAAAAGCGGGAGGCAATGTCACGCCGTCCCGGCTCGCAACGCTCAATGTCCACACCGACCGGATGGTCGCTGAGCGCGCACACAGCCCAGTCACCCGAGTGGGACAGGCTGAAATGAATGCCGGGTTCGGATACCAGATACGGTTTTCCTCCTTCGGCAATCGAAATCGCAAGCGGATGAACCACCCAGGGATACTGCTGCGAGACCGCATATTCCAGCAAGAGCGATGCCGCAAAGCCCTGCGCTCTGGCCGTACCATGGCGCCGGTCTATCTGTTCCAAGCGACCGCGGGACAGTCGGGCGCGGGATGCGCCGTCGTCCGGATTCACGGCGGACACCGGAATGGCATATACAGCAGTCAAGAAAATTCCCCCTAAAGATTTGCGTGTTGATATGATGCGTTGCCATACATGATATACCTATTATACCACGATGCAGCAGAGGTTGACAATTATCTTTCTCGCCCCGCAACAAAAAAATGCATGCGGGCGGATTCAAGCGTCTTTCCGCCGCCGCGCAGGGCAGGGATTGACCGTATCAATGGCGCCATGCGGGCAGGCGCGCCGGCAGTCGCCGCAGCGGATGCATTCCGCGCTGTTGGGCGTTTCCCAAACCGAAATATCCAGCTTGCAGGCATGACGGCACGCGCCGCACTGCGTGCATTTTTCCGCATCAATGCGGAAACGGTACAGTGCAATCGGGTTGAACAAGCCGTAAATCGCGCCGAGCGGACACAGATAACGGCAGAACGGGCGATACACCACCACGCTCAGCACCAACAGCACGACCAGAATCGCCATTTTCCACGTGAACAGCCACCCGAGCGCCGCGCGCAGCGGCGGATTGGATGCAATCAGCGGAATGCCGGCAAACAATGTGCCGGAGGGGCAGATATATTTGCAGAACCACGGCTGTCCCTGTCCCACGATATCCAGCACGGTCAGCGGCAAAACAATGACAAAGCCGACCAAAATCACATATTTCAGATACTTGAGCACGCGGTCGCCCGGCAAGCGGCGCAGCTTTTTGGGAAAGGGAATCTTGTGCAGCAGATCCTGCACAAGCCCAAACGGGCACAACCAGCCGCAAACCAGCCTACCGAACAGCGCGCCGAACAGCAGCAGAAAACCGATCACATAAAAGGTGAATTTGTTTGTGCGGCTGGTGATGACAGCCTGAAATGAGCCAATCGGGCAGGAACCCAGCGCGCCCGGACAGGAATAGCAGTTCAGACCAGGGACGCAAACCAGCTTGCTTGCGCCTTTGTAAATGGTGCCGTTGGCAAAACCGGCGGCGTAGCCGTTTGTCAAAGCGGCAAAAAGCAGCTGCACCCATGTGCGGATGTGTTCGCGCAGCTTACCCAAGGCCGATACACTCCATGCAGATATTGACCGCCTTGCGGAATACGATCTGCGTTTCTTCGCGCAGTACGCCCTGCGCCAGAAACAGTACGGCGACCGCCAAGGTGATTACGGCGGCGCGGTTGCGACGGAGAAAGCTCATTCCTGCACCTCAGCCAACATGGCGTCAATGGTCTCTATCCATTTGTCCTTGCTCTGCGCGCTGACAACCGCATAACCGACCTGTTTTCCTTCGCTATCGACAAAGAACGTGGTCGGCACAGCGGAAATCTGCCCCAAAACACCATACAGATCTTCCGAAGGCAGCAGATGCAGGTAGTTTGCGCCGGTTTGTGCCACGATATCACGGGCGGTTTGCACCTGCTCCTCGCTGATCGTGCCGTCCGTATTCAGCACATCGGATACCAAACCCACGATCTGCACGTTTTGATCGGCATACTCCTGCGCAAGTTCGCCCAGATCGGGCATTTCATTGATACAAGGGCGGCAGAACGTGGCCCATACGTTGACCATCGTCAAATCATAGTCCGCCAGAACCGACTGGTCAACGATGTTGCCGTCCAGATCGGCGGTGGAAAAGCTGCTCAGCACACCGGTTTGCTCGGTGGTTTGTCCGGCATCGCTCTGCGAATCGGTTGTCTCCTGTTCGTCCGTGACGGTGAAAGTCTTTTGTTCGGCAGAAGAACAGCCGCCCAGCGCCAGCAGACCTGCCAGCGAAATGCCCAGCAGGACAAACGGGATTCGTTTCATAAAACTCCCTCCGTAATTTTCGATGTGTCTTATTATACGGGTTGAAAAACCGGTCTGTCAACACCCAATCCGTCGAACGAATGATCGACCGTCTTTTCATCAAACCATCTGAATCCATCGAATCGGCAGAAAAAAAGTATGCCCTGCCCCGCTCTGCTTGAGCAGAGTGAGGCAGGACATTTTGTTTGTTTTTTTGTATCGCGCAACTGGCGATTATGCCTTGCCAAGCTCCTTTACGCGAGCCTGCGCCGCTGCAAGGCGGGCGATCGGCACACGGAAGGGCGAGCAGGAAACATAGTTCAGGCCGACATTGTGGCAGAACTCGACGGAGGACAGGTCGCCGCCGTGCTCACCGCAGATGCCCAGCTTGATTTCCGGACGGGTACGGCGGCCTTCCGCTACTGCATAGCGGATCAGCTTGCCAACGCCGTTCTGGTCGAGGCGGGCAAACGGGTCGGACTCGAGGATCTTCTTCTCGAAGTAGGTCTCCAGAATGCGGCCTACGTCGTCACGCGAGAAGCCGTAGGTCATCTGGGTCAGGTCGTTGGTACCGAAGGAGAAGAACTCCGCTTCCTGTGCGATCTCGTTTGCGGTTACGGCCGCACGCGGGGTCTCGATCATCGTACCAATCATATACTTCATCTTCAGGCCGGATGCTTCGATCAGCTCATCCGCCTTGGCCTTGATGACCTTCTTGACAAAGCGCAGCTCATTGATCTCGGATACCAGCGGAACCATGATCTCCGGGGTGATCTTCAGGCCGTCTTCCTTCCAGACGTTGATCGCAGCGGAAATGATCGCTTCGGTCTGCATTTCAGCGATTTCCGGATACAGTACGTCCAGACGGCAGCCACGGGTGCCGAGCATCGGGTTAAACTCGTGCAGGTCGGCAACCTTGCCCTTGAGCTTGTCAAACGAAACGCCCA
The DNA here is from genome assembly GCF_963927765.1 of uncultured Agathobaculum sp. Lineage (NCBI taxonomy): Bacteria > Bacillati > Bacillota > Clostridia > Eubacteriales > Butyricicoccaceae > Agathobaculum > uncultured Agathobaculum sp. Next base: position 8,895 of record NZ_CAWVCU010000043.1, read on the forward strand.
TCTCATTTGCCAGCTCCTGAATATCCTCATCCTCCTGCGGCAGGAACTCATGCAGCGGAGGATCGAGCAGACGGATGGTTACCGGCAGGCCGCCCATCGCGCGGTAAATCGCTTCAAAGTCGCCGCGCTGCATCGGCAGGATCTTGGCAAGCGCGGTCTTACGCTGCTCCACCGTATCGGAAATAATCATCTCACGCACTGCCTTGATGCGTTCGGGATCAAAGAACATATGCTCGGTACGGCACAGGCCGATGCCTTCCGCGCCGAACTTACGCGCCTGCGTTGCATCGCGCGGGGTATCGCCGTTGGTGCGCACCTTGAGCGTGCGGATCTCATCCGCCCAGCCCATGAAGCGGCCGAAATCGCCGGTCAGCTCTGCGTCCTGCGTGTCGATCTTGCCGAGGTATACGTTACCGGTCGAGCCGTCGAGCGAAATGAATTCGCCTTCCTTGACTACGGTGCCGTCGGCAAAGGTCAGGGTCTTGTTCTCTTCGGAAACCTTGATGCCGTTGACGCCAGCGACGCAGCAGGTGCCCATGCCGCGCGCAACAACCGCTGCGTGCGAGGTCATGCCGCCGCGGGCGGTCATGATGCCTTCGGAAACCGCCATGCCGTCGATATCCTCCGGCGAAGTCTCCTGACGCACCAGAACGACCTTCGCGCCGGTCTTGTGAGCGGCTGCGGCCTCTTCCGCGGTGAAGTAAACTGCGCCGCAGGCAGCGCCGGGAGACGCCGGCAGGCCGGTGGTGATCGGGGTGGCTGCTTCCAGCGCCGCCGGGACAAAGGTCGGGTGCAGCAGCGCGTCGAGCTGCTTGGGCTCAACCTTCATGATCGCCTGCTCCTTGGTGCAGACGCCCTCGTCCACGAGGTCAACCGCGACCTTCAAAGCCGCCTGCGCGGTGCGCTTGCCGTTACGGGTCTGGAGCATATAGAGCTTGCCGTTTTCAATGGTGAACTCCATATCCTGCATATCGCCGTAGTGCTGCTCGAGGCGAGAGGAAATGTCCACAAACTGCTGATACACTTCGGGCATGGTGTCCGCGAGTGCGGAGATCGGCTGCGGGGTACGGATACCGGCCACAACGTCCTCGCCCTGTGCGTTCATCAGGAATTCGCCGTACAGCTTCTTTTCGCCGGTTGCCGGGTTGCGGGTGAACGCAACGCCCGTGCCGGAGGTATCGCCCATATTGCCGAATACCATGGACTGTACGTTAACTGCGGTACCCCACGAGTGCGGGATATCGTTCATGCGGCGGTAGGTATTCGCGCGCGGGTTGTCCCACGAACGGAATACCGCGCGAACCGCTTCCATCAGCTGCTTCTTGGGGTCCTGCGGGAAGTCCTCGCCGAGGGACTTCTTATAGTGATCCTTGAACAGGACGATCAGCTCGCTCATATCGTCTGCGTCCAGCTCGTTGTCCAGCTTAACGCCCTTCTTCTCCTTGACCTGATCGATGAAGGTCTCAAAGGTGGACTTGGGCAGCTCCATCACGACGTCCGAGAACATCTGGATAAAGCGGCGGTAAGAGTCACGCGCAAAGCGCGGATTATTGGTCAGTTTTGCAACTGCGTCGCAGATCTCATCGTTCATGCCGAGGTTCAGGATGGTATCCATCATGCCGGGCATGGAAGCGCGCGCGCCCGAACGAACCGAAACCAGAAGGGGCTTCTCCGGATCGCCCAGCGTCTTTCCGGTGACCTTTTCCAATTTATCG
>NZ_CAWVCU010000044.1:0-20071 GCF_963927765.1 uncultured Agathobaculum sp.
CGACCTGCACGCCCGGTACGCTGTTGATCAGGTTATTGATGTGCAGCTTGCCGATTCGGCCGCAGCCTACTACGCCGATTTTCAAAATGCCCATTTCTAATCTCTCCTTTTACTTAAGGTGACTTTATTATAGACCACTTAAAGGGGAGCATCAAGAGTGCGGCCGGAATTTCGGCGCACCGCCCAATTTTGAAAAGCGCGATTGGTGGAAAATGGCGGCGCAAAACCGCTGCGGAGCGTGCAAAAAGACTGTGCATTGTGCGTAAAACAAAAAAGCACGGGAAAGGGGGTTTTGCAGAGAAAGTATGCAAAATGCACAGAATCGCTTGTGCCATGCAAGGTACTGTGATAAAATGGCTGTATATTACAGACTGCCCGCTGCGATAGCACAGGTAAAGGGGAATCGGCTGATGAAGGTAACTGCACAGTGGATAGCGGAGCAATGCGGCGTTTCACGCGGCACGGTGGACCGGGTGGTAAACGGGCGCCCGAATGTTGCGCCCGAGGTGCGCGAGCGCGTGCAGAAAATGATCAACGAATACGGCTATAAAACACCGGCGCAGCGTCAGGCAGCGCGGGTGGGACGGGGCGCTTACCGGATCGGCGTGATTTTGCCGAGCTGGGATGCGTTTTTTATTCGACGCATGCGGGAGGGTATCCGCGTGGCGGTGCATAACCGTGGACTGAATGACGTAAACGTATTGGTGGAAGAACTGAAAAACCGTTCGCATCGCTCCTATTTCGAGGCGATCGAGCGGCTGGAAACACGCGGAATAGACGGGCTGATCCTGACCGCGCCGGATACGCTGGCCATGTGCGAGGAGATCGACCGGCTGGTGACAGCGGGTATTCAGGTGGTCACCTGCGATTCCGATGTGCGGCAAAGCCGCCGCCTGTACCATATCGGACAGGACATGGTCAAATCCGGCCGGGTGGCCGCCGGCCTGCTTGCGCCGTACATATCGGGGGCAGAGGTGCTGGTGGTGACGGGTAACCGTGAGTTTACCGCTCACGGCTTGCGTGTGCGCGGCTTTTTGGATCGAATCTATGAGATTTTCGGCGGTAATGTGAACGCGCATGTGATTGAAAGCGTGGAGCAGTATGAGCTGACCTATGACGGTGTTCTGCAAAATCTGCGGCAGAATCCGCGATTGCGCGGAATCTATATGGCAAATGAGTCCGTGCGCGGCTGCATGGATGCGCTTGAGCGCGCCAAGCCGGCGCGTAAAGTGCATGTGGTCTGCCATGACCTGACGCCGCATGCGCGGCAGTATCTGGAGGCAGGGCGGCTGGATTTTATCATCGATCAGGACTTTTCCGCGCAGACAACGCGGGCAATCGAGGTGCTGGCCCATACCTTGCGCACGGGGGAGATGCCGCGGCAGCAGATCGAATATATCCATACGAGCATTATCACGCGTGAATTGCTCTGAACAGCGGGAGGAGACGAGTAGACAACAAATGAAACGGATACGAACAGGCGTGTTGCTGGCAGGGGCGCTCTGCGCGCTGACGGTCATTCCGGCCGGGGCTGTCAATACGCTGGATGTGGCTGGGGCTGGCATATGGGCGACGGTTTCCGCAGTGCAGAATGCGATGGGGCAGGACGGTGTCAATGCTGCGCCGCCGGTGCAGGATGAACAGTCGATCAGCTTTGCCGGGCTGGAAAAAACCGTTCGGGCGAATAACCAGACCATTCAGGGCTTTCAGAAAACGTTGGCAAGCATTCAGAACACCAATCTGGACGCGCAGTTTTTCCTGCAGGAGGTGCAGTATCAAGCGCAGTACAAGCAGTATAAGGCAGAGTATGATGCATACAACGACTTTATCACGGCGTTAGGTGAGCCGCAGGATTCCACCATGCAGGCACAGATCACGATGGCTACGACGCTGCGCGATCTGGCGGCAGCCGGGATGAATGCCATGAAACAGACGATTGATGGGCTGGATGAAGCGCAGGAAGAGGCGGAGGATCAGCTCGAAGATACCTATACCACCACGAAGAAACAGCTGGACAACACAGCAAACCAAATCGTTGTGGGCGCGCAGAGCGCATATATCGGCATTATCACCACGCAGGAAGGGATCGCAACGCTCGACCGCAATTTGGCGGCGCTGGATCGCCAGATTACAGTAGTGGAAAAGCAGGTGGAGCTCGGTATGGCATCGCAGCTGACGCTGGATAACCTGCGTCAAACGCGCCGCACAGCGGCAGCGCAGCGCGAGACGCTGACGCTGATGCAGACGACGACAGAAAACCAGCTGTCACTGCTGTGCGGCAACACGGCCGCGACCACGGTCAAGCCGACCGCATTGCCGACTGTTACGGAGAAGCAGCTGGCAGATATGAACTATGAAGAGGACCTCAAAGAGGCGATGGACAACAGCTATTCCATCTGGTCCGCACAAGATGCTGCGCGTGAGGCATCCAACCAGTATGAGGAAGGGGAGTCGTCCACCGTAGACGCGTATGAGGCAGCGAAGCTCAATCTGGAATATGCCAAGGAGAGCGCTGAAAATACCTTCCGGCAGATTTATCTGGATGTACAGGATAAAAAACGGCTGCTGGAAGAAGCCAAAGCCGCATATGATACGGAGAAGAAGAATTTCGATGTGGACGCGCTGCAATATGAGCGCGGCATGATCTCGCAGCTCGATTATCTGACGGCACAGGATGATTTGGCCGCCAAGCAGGATGCGGTAAACACGGCCGAGCACGACCTGTTTACGGCATATAACACCTATGATTGGGCCAAGCGGGGCTACATGGCAGGCGGCGCGGCATGACGGCAAATCGGGAAAGCGAGCGACGGAGGAAACAGATGAAAAGCAAACGTATTTTGGCCGCTGTGATGGCGGCGGTGCTGCTGCTGGGCGCGGGCTGCGGAAAGGAACAGGAGCAGACGGAAGAGACGCCGACCGGTACCGCGGTGGAAGTGATGACGGTTGCATCCGGCCCGATGAATGCGGAATATTCGGTCACGGGCAAAGTGGTGGCGGTCAATGAGGTGCAGGTGTTCCCGCTTTTGGCGGGGCAGGTGCTGACCCTGCCGGTCAAGGAAGGCGATAAGGTCACCAAAGGACAGACGCTCTTTACCGTGGACACTTCGACGGTCACTTCCACGATGGGCGCGTTGCAGGAGTCCTATAACGCCACAAAAGCCGCGACCGACGGCGCGATTTCTTCCGCGCAGCTGGGCGTAGAGCAGGCGCAGATCGGTGTGGATCAGGCGCAGCAGACACTGGATAACACCAAGGCGCTGTATGAAGTCGGCGCGGCAGCCGCGCAGGATGTAACGCGCGCAGAGCAGGCGCTCGAGCAGGCGCAAGGCGCGCTGCAGCAGGCCCAGGCAGGTGTGTCGCAGGCACAGGCGCAGCAGACCGCCTCTCTTGCGCAGATTCAAGCATCCATGGATCAGATCACCACACAGGCAGCGCTCGGCACAGTCAAAGCCCCCTGTGCGGGTACGGTGACGGCGGTCAACGTGGTGCGCGGCGGTATGGCTTCATCTGCGCAGCCCGGTGTGGTCATCGCGGAGGACGGCAAGGTGGAGGTCACCGCTTCGGTGGCGGAGGACGTGTTCACCAACATTCACGCAGGTGACAGTGCGGGTATTCTGATTTCGGTGCTGTCGGATGATATGATGCAGGGCACGATCGGCTCGCTGCCCGCTGCAGCCAATGCGCAGACCAATCTGTATGATATTCCGGTTTCTCTGCCGGCAGACGCTGCGCCGCCGATTGGCGCGTTCGCAACCGTTACGTTTTACACAGCGCGCCGCAGTGATGCACTGTCCGTGCCGACTGAGGCGATATTGACCGGCTCGGGCGACGAGCGGTATGTGTTTGTGGTCGATGATTTCGGTGAGGGCGACACCGCCACGCGTGTGACAGTGGAGACCGGTCTGGTCAGCAAAACAAATACTGAGATCCTGTCCGGCCTTGCCGAGGGTGACCGCGTGGTGGTCAAGGGGCAGTCCTATCTGTCGGATGGCGCGGCGGTTCGCGTGGTGTCCGGCGAGGACGGTGCATCCGGTGATGACACCGCAGCGGGCGTCACCGATGATACCATGGACGCTGCTGCGGATGGGGAGGGCTGACACCCCTATGAAAATCGCGGAAAACTGTATCAAACACAATGTCATGACCGTTCTGGCGTACATACTGGTCATTGTGTTTGGCTTTTATTGCTTTCAATCGCTGCCGCTGGCGCTTATGCCGGATATGGAACTGCCGGTGGCGATCGTATATTCGACTTATTCGGGCGCGGGCCCGGAGGATATCGAGCAGCAGGTAACAAGGCCGCTCGAGTCCGCCTGCGCGGGTCTGGCGGGCTTGGAAACGCTCAGCTCGACCTCGGCGGAAAACATGTCCATGGTCATCGTGCAGTTTGCCTACGGCACCGATCTGGATGAGGCCATGACCGACATGCGCGACAAGGTCGATCAGGCCAAAGCCATGCTGCCGGAGGATGCGTCCGACCCAACTGTTATGTCAATCGACATTGATTCGATGCCGGTCATCATGGTTGCGCTGCGCGGCAGCGATCTGGCAAGCCTGCAATCGCTGGCAGAAGAGGAGATCGCGCCCGCGCTCGAACGTCTGGACGGCGTGGCGTCGGTGGATATTTCGGGCGGTTATGAAAACGAGGTCGCGGTCAAAACAGATGCGGCGCGCCTGAAGGGCTATAACCTGACGGTCAGCTCGGTGGCGCAGCAGCTGGGCGCGGACAATATGGCCGTGCCGGGCGGCGAGCTGAACAGCGGCTCGCAGACCTTGTCCGTGCGCACAGACGGCGAATATCAGTCGATCGACGACGTGAAAAACGCGCTGATCTCGCTGCCGGCGGGCGGCACGGTGCGCCTCAATCAGATCGCGGACGTTTCCCTGCAGCCCAAGGACCGCGATGCGCTGGCAAAGGTCAACGGCGAGGAATGCCTGATGCTGTCGGTCAACAAGCAGTCCGGCTCGAATACGGTTGAAATTGCCAACCGCGCCAAGGCGCAGCTCGATACGCTGACTGCAAATAACGGTGCGCTGGAGTGGGATCTGGTTATGGACCAGTCCGACTATATCAACATGACCGTGGACAACGCCATGAGCAATATCTGGATGGGCGTGCTGTTCGCGGCGATCGTGCTGCTGGTATTCCTGCGCGATTTCGGCGCGACGCTGGCGATTGCGATTGCGATGCCGTGCTGCATTTTGTTCACCTTCCTGCTGATGTTTGCGCTGGATATCACGCTCAATATCATGTCGCTGGGCGGCATTGCGCTGGGCGTCGGCATGATCGTGGATAACTCAATCGTTGTACTGGAAAACGTGTTCCACTATCGGGCGGACGGCTATGACCGCTGGGAATCCTGCGTCAAGGGTACACATGAGGTCGTGCTGTCGGTCACGGCGTCCACATTGACCACCATTGCTGTGTTCCTGCCGATCGGTCTGTCCGGCGGCCTGACCGGCATGATGTTCAAGGAATTTTGCATTACGATCGTGGCGCTGTTGGCATCGTCGCTGCTGATTTCGCTGACGCTCGTGCCGCTTTTGTGCTATATTCTGCTCGATCGCGGCGGCGTGCACCGACTGTCGACCGCAGCACCGGGTCTGCGCGAACAGGTCATCGCAGATAAGCCCGCGATTCGGCTGTATAAAAAGATCCTCAAGCTGTTTATCACGCGCCGCTGGATCGGCATTGCGGTGACCGCATGCATTTGTGTGGTTTCCGTTATCAGCATTGTGGCAGCGGGTGCGGAGCTGATTCCGGAGATGGATCAGGGTCAGGTGGATATTTCGGTCGGCATGCCCAGTGGTTCCACAATGGAGGAAACCGCCGCGATTCAGGATCGTATTGTCACGATCGCGGAGCAGACCGTGCCCGAAATGGATTTGGTTTATTACAGCACGGGCAGCTCGACCTCGATCATGTCCAGTGCGTCGGGGGCGAGCGTGACCATCATGCTCAAGCCGGTCGCAGAGCGCGATCGTTCAGCCTCACAGGTCGCCGCACAGCTGCGCCGCGACCTAGCGGATATCGCAGGTTGTGAGATCACGGTGTCGGATGCCGGCATGATGGTGATGGACAGCGGCTCGGATATCAGCGTGCAGCTGTCCGGCAAGGATTACGATACGCTTGCGGAAACAGCAGCCGATCTGGCGCGCAAAATTGAGGCGCTGCCGGATGCGGTCAATGTCGAGTCCTCGGCAGGCGATCAGGTGCCGCGTGTGGCCATTAAGGTCAACCGCGAAAATGCGTCCCGCTTCGGTTTGACGGCGGCCTCCATCGGCACGCTGGTGCGCGGTGAGCTGACCGGCTCGGTGGCGACCACGCTGCGTATGGGTGGCGATGAATACGATGTGACGATCTCGGGCGACGAAACGCTCACACAGGATATGGATGCGCTCAAATCCTTGCAGCTGCCCGCGCCCACCGGCGGCACGGTGCCGCTGTCCATGGTGGCGGATGTGTATACCGAGCTGTCGCCGCAGTCGATCTCGCGCATCAACCAGTATGCAACTGTCACCATCACGGGTGAGACCGAGTCGGGCGACAGCGTGAACATTATGCAGCAGGTCAATGATCTGATTGCAAACTATGTGCTGCCCGAGGGTGTCGAGGTAGAAAACGGCGATACGTCCGCTTCCAGTATCGCGGAAACGACACAGTCGCTGATGACCGCGCTGATGGTAGCGATTTTGCTGGTTTACTTCATTCTGGCCAGCCAGTTCAACTCGTTTGTGCTGCCGGTTGCCATTATGCTGATTTTGCCGATCGGTCTGCTCGGCTCGTTGCTGATGCTGTGGCCGACCGGGAACAAGGTGTCCATGGTGGCGCTGCTGGCGGTCATCATTCTGGCCGGTACGGTGGTCAACTCGTCGATCGTGCTGGTGGACTACATTTTGCAGCGCCGTGAACGGGGCGAGGATAAGCAGACTGCCATTCTCAACGCCTGCCCGCGCCGTGTGCGGCCCGTGCTGATGACCGCGCTGACGACCATCCTCGGCTTGGTGCCGATGGTGTTCTCCGGCGGCGAGGGCTCGGAAATGATGAAGCCGATGGGCGTGGTGATGATGACCGGTATGGTGATCTCCACGGTGGCGACACTGTTCATCACACCGGTGTACTATTCGCTGACCGACGGTCTGGCCGAACGTGTCAAAAAGCGCTTTCATCGCCCGAAAAAAGAACGGCATTGGCTCAAAAAGCTGAAAAAGGGAGGCGAATGACGAAAAAATCGCATAACTGACCGTTGCAATTTTGCGCCGGATACGGTATGATTAAGGCGGCACCGCAGGGAGCGGTGCCGCCTGATTTGTTGAGGAAGAGAAGAAAGAGGGAGGCGGGCAGGATGAGACGATCGGTTGCCATGGTGGTGCTCGGCACCCTGCTTTTATCCGGATGCACACAGCAGACCGATGTGATGGAGCCGACAGCGGAGGAGACGGCAAAGGTCAATCCGCAAACGCAAGCATTGGAGGCGGCGACGCAGGCGGGGCTGCTGAGCGAGGATACGGCAGCTGGCCTGAGTGAGCAGGAGGCGCTGCAGCAGGTCGCCGGAGGCATAGACGAGACAGAGTACACGGTAGAAGCAACGGAGGAGACGCTTTCTGTCGGCACAGATGCGACATCGACGCGCGAATACTATGTATTTGAGGTCAGCGATGCCACGGGACGGACGGTCGGCAAGGTAGCAGTTGACCGGGAAACCGGCGAAAAATACAATTATCTCGGAGACGGGGTGTTGGATGACTATGCGACTTTCCCGCTGTATGACGCCGATGCCGAACAGCACAAGGGGTGGCCGGGCAGCTATGTCAGCCCGACGGGGATTGCGCTGACCATCACGCAGGAGGAAGAGACCGAAATCGTGTATTGCTTTTCCGACGGTACGGAAGGTGTGGCTGCGGTCAACGGCGAGACGGCCAAATCCGCAGATGAGCAAATGAATTTCCTGCTGGCGGATGGGATCGTGACCGTCGCCGGTGGCGGTTTAACGGGTAATTATACCGCCCTTGCGGAAAACGATGCGTCGGCAGAACAGCAGGACACCGCAGAGGAAAAAACCGAATAAGAAAAATACAAAGCCGCAGGACTTTAGTCCTGCGGCTTTGCCATACTTTGCAGTTTATTCGACTTCGCTTTCGCCCAGCAGTTCGAGCACGTCGACCGGCGTGCCTGCGCGGGCAGTTTCCACATGCAGATGCGGGCCGAGCGCTGCTTCTGCGTCCATGGTTTCCGCAACCGTGCCGATCGCTTCGCCTGCGGCAACGGCCTGTCCTTCTGCCACGCGCACATCAGTCACGCCGCAGTAGGTCGAGGTCAGGTCGGCATCATGCGAGACCGTGACGCAGGTGCCGTACAGCCCGTCCTCGACGACCTTCTGCACGGTGCCGTCGGTCAGTGCCATCACGGTTTCACCGGCTTCGGCGGCAAAGTCCGTGCCGGTGTGCACGCGCCAGTCGCCGAAGGTCGGCTGGAACAGCAGCTCGTCACCGGAAAACGGCGTGATGACGGCACCGGAAACCGGACGCACATAAACCGGGGCGGACACCGTTTCCACAGGTGCGGGCGCGGCTTCCTCGGTTTCAGCGGCCGTATCTTCGGTTTCTTCCGGCTGGGCGGCTTCGCCCTTGTCCTCATCCGTCGGTTTGGTCTCGTCGGCCTCGCCGGTGTCCTCGGACAGCACCGGCGTGTCCTCGGTCAGGTCGGGCAGCGTTTCCGCGGGCGTGACGATGGGCAGGCTGGCCTGCGTTTCATCCTCTGCGGGTGCGGTGGCGTCCGACCAGAGCACCCACGCGGATGCCGCGATGATGAGGGCACAGACGGTCAGAATGGTGTAGAAGCCGCGGGTCGAAAGGACTGCGGTATGTTTGGAATTGTATTGTTTCATATCCCTTTACCTCCGTTTTCACCAGTATGACCGCGGAGGAAAGGGTTTATACATGGCCGAGTACAGTATCCGGATAATAATGCGCTAAAATTTCTTCATAACTGGCGTTTTGCTCAGCCATGTACTTTGCGCCGTACTGTGACAAACCGACGCCGTGGCCGTAGCCGATAGTGTGGAACGTGATGCTGTCATCTGTAGTGGTGATGGTGAAGTTGGTCGATTGCAGGCCAAACAGTTCGCGCACGGCGGTACCTTCCACAGTGACGCCGCCGAGCTTGACTGTGATGATCCCGCCCGCATCCGAGCGGACGGAGGCCTTGAACCAGTCGCTTGGCGGGCCGGATACATCCGCGGAGGGGAATGCTTCCGCAACCTTTTCGCGGAAATCGTCTGCGGAGACAGTGACCGCTGCCTCATAGTCGCTGTATGCTGTGCCGCCGGGGCTGACCACGCTTTGCAGATAGGGCACATCCTCACCCCATACGTCGCGCGCGGCTTCGGTGCGCGGGCCGCTGACGCAGTGGAACACCGCCGCAATCGGTGCGCCGTCATAGGTCAGGATCTCGCCTTCTGTGTCCTGCACCGCCTGCTGCACGCGCGACAGGTCGCTGCCGGATGCGGTTTCCACTGCGATATCGCGGTAGGCGGCGCAGTGGTGGTAGTCATCGCAGACATCCGCTTCGGGATGCGCGGCGGGGCGGCCCGATGCCATTTTGTAGACCGCATAAGTACGTGCAGCAACCGCTTGCGCACGGATTGCATCAAGCGGGAAGTCGTTGGGGATCTCTGCCGCTACCACACCGGCAACATAGTCCTCCAGCGGCAGTGTGGTGGGCTGGTTGTCGATCAAAATCGTGACGGTGGAGTAATCGCCCGTCAGCGCGGTTTCCGTCGCAGTCGGTGCGGAAGCGGGAGCGGTTGTGCTGGGTTCCGGCTCGCCGTCGTATAGCAGGAGCGCGGGCGCAAGGTATAACGCCATCACAAGCCCACATCCGGTGAGCAGCAGTTTACGCATGTCCGAAGCCTCCTCTCTCCAATAGTATATGCGGGTTCAGAAATTGATAGCACACCAAATGTAGACGGATGTTGACAATGCTTCCAATATATTGTATTATAGAAAACAAGGAAACGAACAAATGTTCGAAAAGGATAAGGAGGCATGCTATGCAGCTGCAAGAAATGGCAAGGGAGTACCGATCCAACACAGCGCTTCTGGAGCTGCGATTGAAGCAATTGCAAACGGCGCGGCGCCATGCGGGGCAGAACGAGGTGCAATACCGCCTAAAGAGCCGGATCAACTGTTTGCAGGCGATGATCAACGAAAACCGCAAAACGGCTTTTGTGCTGGAACACTATTACGATAAGGGAGGCAATGCGCATGAAAACAGGAAGGTTGTCTGAGCAGGCGGCGACTTACGCAGCGTATGAGCGGTACATAGCAGAACTGGGCGAGGACAACAGCGCATTTCGCGCCAAATTCCGCGAAGCGTTTTTTCATGCGCTGCAAGAGCAGCTGACCGCGCGGCAATATCAAGTGCTGTGGATGAGTGAGGTCGAAGGGCTTTCAGGCAAGGAGATTGCTTATCGGCTGGGCATCAGCCAGTCGGCGGTGTCGCGCCATTTGGCACGCGGCAAAAAGCGGCTGCGTATCCTGCTGGCTTATAATCTGGAGCTGCGGAACAATGCATTTGCATAAAGCCGGTTACTTTACGCGGTGGTATGCAGAACAGTATGCGTCAGATGGGAATAAAAAACGCCTTCGGCGGCAAAATGCTCCGAAGGCGCAGCGGCAGGCAAAAAAAGAACGCGACATCAGGCCGCGCTATTGCACCGCCCCGTCGCGTGTCTTTAGCAGTAAATAAAAACGGCTTCAAGCGAATGTTGTTCAGCTGTCCACCGAGGATGGTAGAATTATAGCACTGCTGGCATTCCTGGGACAAGATAAAAAATTGACAAAATCCCGTTTACAATTTGTTCATAATTGTACGATTCGACAAAATGGCCAAGGAAAAGTGCGAAAACGCGGCAAAGTAAATAAAAAAGTAAATAAAAAATAAGAAATTGCTTTACAAATTGGTGTAAGCATGGTATCATATATTGTACTTTCGCCCCGTGCTTAGCTGCCGGAATTCCGGGCATGTCCCTACCGTGCCCACTTCACCAGCCGCAGCCCAGCCTGTGGGTAAGTAAAAAATATATCTTGAAAGGTGAAACACAACATGATCCGTAAGGAAGAAAAGACTGCTGTTATCGAGGCAAACCGCACTCACGCAACCGATACCGGTTCTCCGGAGGTTCAGGTAGCGATCCTGACCGCGCGCATTCAGGAGCTGACCGAGCACCTGAAGGTTCACAAGAAGGACAACCACTCCCGCCGCGGCCTGCTCAAGATGGTTGGTCAGCGCCGTTCCATGCTGGCTTACCTGCAGAAGAAGGACATCAACCGCTATCGTGCGCTGATTGCCAAGCTCGGCATCCGTAAGTAAGAAGAACAAGCAAATAGGGGAGCAGTCTGCTCCCCTGTTTCTGTTTTCAAAAGGAAGGCGGCAAAACCGCTTTTTAGCAGTTGAAGCAGAGCCGGAGCCCGGTTTTCCGTGTTTGCTTCAAGTGCTAAAAAAGGGATGCGCCGCCCTCCGCAACACAAAAAGGGAGGAACAAACATGGCAAACATCAACCACTTTGACTTCAAAAACTACCGTGTTTTTGAAACCGAGATCGCTGGCCGTAAGCTGACTGTGGAAACCGGCAAGATGGCGCAGCTGGCCAACGGCTCGTGCCTGGTGCGCTACGGCGACACCGCTGTGCTGGTCACCGCGACCGCATCGGCCAAGCCGCGTGACGGCATCGACTTTTTCCCGCTCTCGGTTGACTTTGAGGAGCGTCTGTACGCAGTAGGCCGCATCCCGGGCAGCTTTATGCGCCGCGAGGGCCGTCCGAGCGAGAAGGCTATCCTCGCTTCCCGCCAGATCGACCGTCCGATGCGTCCGCTGTTCCCGAAGGATCTGCGCAACGACGTGTCCATCGTATGCACCGTGCTGGAAAACGATTATGATAACTCCCCCGAGGTGGTTGGCCTGCTGGGCGCGTCCATCGCGGTTTCGATTTCCGATATTCCGTTTGACTATGTGGTTGCAGGCTGCCAGGTCGGCATTGTAGACGGCAAGACCGTCATCAACCCGACTTCCGAGCAGCGCAAGCAGTCCGAAATGGACGTTACTCTGTGCGCGACTAAGGACAAGATCGTTATGATCGAGGCAGGCGCAAACGAAGTGCCTGAGGATGACATGTTCAACGCACTGATGGAAGCGCATGAGGAGCTCAAGAAGATCTGTGCGTTCATTCAGGGCATCAAGGACGAGATCGGCAAGCCGAAGTTCGAGTACGAGCATCACGACATCGATCATGACCTGTTCGACAAGCTCGAGGCGGAGTGCAACGATAAGTTCGAGGTTGCCATGGACACCGACGACAAGACCGTCCGCGATGCAGGCGTGCGTGAGATCGTCGACGCATTTGAAGCAACCCTTTCCGACGAATACAAGGAAGAGCACGGTGCAAACCTCGCCGAGTGCGTGGACAAGCTGCAGAAGAAGATCGTGCGCCGCTGGCTGGCAAACGGCAAGCGTGTTGACGGCCGCGGCATGGAGGAAGTCCGTCCGCTGGCGGCTGAGGTGCATGTGCTGCCGCGCGTTCACGGTTCCGGTATGTTCACCCGCGGTCAGACGCAGGTGCTGACGCTCTGCACGCTGGGCACGCTGGGCGATGCGCAGGAACTCGATACCATCTTTGAAGAGACTGAAAAGCGTTATATCCACCACTACAACTTCCCGTCCTTCTCGGTCGGTGAGACTCGTCCGTCCCGCAGCCCCGGCCGTCGTGAGATCGGCCATGGTGCACTCGCGGAGCGCGCACTGCTGCCCGTCATCCCGCCGGTCAGCGAGTTCCCGTATGCATTGCGTCTGGTTTCCGAGGTCATTTCCTCCAACGGTTCCACCTCGCAGGGTTCGGTCTGTGGTTCGACCCTCGCGCTGATGGATGCCGGCGTGCCGATCAAGGCGCCGGTTGCAGGTATTTCCTGCGGTCTGATCACCGACGGCGGTCAGGAGACCACCTTCACCGATATTCAGGGCGTGGAGGACTTCTACGGCGACATGGACTTCAAGGTTGCCGGCACCAAGAAGGGCATCACGGCGATTCAGGTTGATATCAAGGTCGACGGTCTGACCCCGAACATCATCAAGCAGGCGTTTGAGAAGTGCCGCGTGGCGCGTTACGGCATTCTGGATGAGATCATGCTTAAGGCGATTCCGGCACCGCGTGCGGATGTATCCGAGTGGGCACCCAAGATGACCACCATGCACATCCATCCGGATAAGATCCGTGAGGTCATCGGCAAGGGCGGCAGCGTGATTCAGAACATCGTGGCGGAGTCCGGCGCAAAGGTCGATATTGAGGACGATGGTACGGTCACCATCGCGGCGGTCAAGGCTTCCGACGCAGAGAAGGCGCGCAAGATGATCGAAGCGATCGTCAAGGAGCCGGAGCCGGGCGAAATCTACTACGGCAAGGTCGTGCGCCTGATGAACTTCGGTGCGTTCGTCAACCTGCTGCCGGGCAAGGACGGCATGGTGCACATCTCCAAGATGGCGGATCACCGCATCGAAAAGGTAGAGGACGCTGTTAAGGAAGGCGACATGGTCTGGGTCAAGGTCATGGAGATCGACGACAAGGGCCGCGTTAACCTGTCCATGAAGGACGTCAAGGAAGAAGAGAAGGTAAAATAATCTCTTTCTGGTAAGTATAACAGAGGGTTTCGGCGCAATTTTTGCACCGAAACCCTTTTCCGTTTGCCCGCGTGTGCGGTGTGTGTTATAATAAAAAGCAATCTCTATTTAGAAAGGAAATGAACCGATGGCCCAGACTTCCGTATCGCTGCCCGAGGGTGAGCTGCGCGTTGCGTCCTGCGGCATGCTGGACAAGTTGATCGCCACTGCGGACGGTGACGCAGCGCTGCTGTATTTGTATGTGCTGCGGCATGGCCGCGCGGATGAGACAGCCGCTATGCGTGCGCTGCATTTGTCGCGCGAGCGGTACGAGCGTGCGGCGTTTACGCTCAATGGGCTGATTACGCCTGCTGCGCCGCCGCAGGTGGACAAGCCCTCGGATACCCCGCAGTATACGGCGGATGAGCTGCGCCGTGCGCGGCTGGACGATCAGAAATTTGCCGGTGTGTGCGCGAGTGCGGAAGGTGTGCTCGGACGCACGTTGACCGAGGGACAGCTGCGCTGTCTGTTGACTGCATACGACCACCTTGGGTTATCGGCCGAGGCGATTGTTGAACTGCTGGCCTACCTCAAAGGGGAAAAGGGCACGGTGCGCGTCAGCGATATCCGCAGGGAAGCCTATCTATGGGCGGATATGGGCGTGGTAACAGCGCAGCAGGCGCAGCAGTATCTGGCGCACAAGGCCAACGAAAAACCGCTGAGTGAGGCGGTTTACAAGGCGCTTGGCGCGGACCCGGCGCAGCCGGCGCCCAAGGAGCAGCGCGTGTGCCGCTTCGCGCTCGCGCATGGTTTCCCGCCAGAGGCAATTGAGCTGGCTGTCCAGCGCACGGATAAGCAGCAGGGACACAAGAGTTTGGATTATACGCTCGGTATCCTGCGCCGTTGGGACGAGGCGGGCATACATACGGTGAGCGAAATTACTGCGCTCGAGCCGGAGACGCGGACGGCGGTCGGGCAGACTGCGGCGCAGCCGACCGATTCCGGCACGCTGGCTGCGTGGGAACAGAAGTGGGAAGAGAGCAGACGAGAGACCAGACGCAAGAGACTGGAGGCGGAAGCCAGTGGCATATGACAGAAAGATATTAGCGGCAGCGCGGCGCGCGCTGGAGCGTGAGCGCACAGCGCGCAGCGAGGAATTCGCGCAGCGGCGGCGTGAGGTGTATGCGTATGAGCCGCGCATCCGTGCCATTGACCGCACACTTTTGCAGACGGCAGCATCCGTGCTGCGCGTAGCGCTCAATACGGGCGGCGATCCGACTGCTGCGATCGAGGGGCTGCGGGAGCAGAACCTCGCCTTGCAGGCCGAGCGCGCCGGACTGCTCAGCGGTATGGGGCTGCCCGTAGATTATTTGACCGAAAAGCCGATGTGCGAAAAGTGCGGCGATACGGGTTATGCGGGCAGCGCGACCTGCGACTGTGTGAAAGCACGCTATGCAGTGCTGCTGAAAGAGCAGCTTTCTACTGTGCTGCCAATTCAGGATCAGAATTTTGATAAATTCCGGTTGGAATATTATCCGGAAAAAGTCGATAACCGCTTGGGTGATTCGCCTAGGGAAATTATGGCGGATAATTTGTATGATTGCCGTGCATATGCAGAGGAATTTACGCCGCATGCGCTCAATTTGTTGTTTTATGGTTCAACGGGTCTGGGGAAAACCTTCCTGTCCTCCTGTATCGCGGAAGCAGTAGCGGCGCGCGGCTTTTCGGTGGCATATGATACGGCGATCAACATCCTCGCAGCGTATGAGACGATTAAATTCGGCAACGGCGACGGCGAAGCCGCAGCCGAGCGCGCCGCGCGGTATGAACGGGCCGATCTGCTCATCATCGACGATATGGGTACCGAAATGGGCACGGCATTCACCGTGTCCGCGCTCTATAATCTTATCAACAATCGGCTGATGGCTAAACGGCCCATGATCATCAATACAAATCTGCTGCCTGAGCAGCTGAGCGATAAGTATTCGCCTGCTGTTGCTTCCCGGCTGCGCGGTGAGTTTAAACCCTTGCATTTTGTGGGCAACGACATCCGCCGGATGAAAAAACAAATGTAAACAATTCTTTCACAGCGCGTTCAAAATTTATTCACATATTCCCCGACAGAATGGGGTATACTAAGCATGTCGATAAGGGAAGCCGCAATCCCGAATCGACAGACTACCGATCTTTTATTTCTCTTTTACCCCCCTTTATTTTGTGAAATGAGTGAAAAGCCCCCGGTTCCATTTCCCCCATGGACCGGGGGCTTTTCCTGCCTTTGGGACGGTTCGGGGAATGTCATAAACCTTTCAAAGTCTGTTCAAAAGCTGTTCACACTTTTCCCTCCGGGGTGCAGTATACTATGATTGTCGGAAGGGAAAGACACCAGCCCAACCGATACCCCTTTTTTACATCATAATGTTTTCTTTCTTTCACCTTTTCTTTTATCCTCTTTTTCATTTTTGCATTGGCGTGCGCCCTGTTTTCCATTTCCCCCCTTTTGGAAAACAGGGCGTTTCCCATGTCTGTGGAAAACCCTTAGGAAACAATTCTTTCACAGCATATTTATAATCTGTTCACACTTTTCCCGGCAGGATAGGGTATACTAAGCATGTCGATGAGGGAAGCCGCAATCCCAAGTCGACAGCCTACCGATCTTTTATTTCTCTTTTACCCCCTTTTTCAAATCTGTGTAGTGAATGGGCAAAGCGCCGTCGTCTCGTTTCCCCCGACGAGACGACGGCGCTTTCCTGTTGTGCGGTGGTCTGCGATTGACCCTTGCGCAAGAGAATACAATGCGGTATACTAAAAAATAGGCAAGAAAAGATATGTTAGGAGTTGTTGTAGTTATGGGTTGCTCGCATAATTGCGAATCCTGCTCTGCGGGCTGCGGCGGCGAAAAGAGCCTGAAGGTCGCGGCGAATCCCGCGGCTTCTGTTAAAAAGGTGATCGGCATCGTGTCCGGCAAGGGTGGCGTGGGCAAAAGCCTGCTGACCTCAATGCTTGCTGTTGGCATGACGCGCAAGGGCTATACCTGCGGCATTCTGGACGCGGATATCACCGGCCCGTCCATCCCTAAAACTTTCGGTGTGCACGATAAGCTGGAAGGCTGCGAGGAAGGCATCCTGCCCGCGCGCAGCGAGGGCGGCGTGCAGATGATTTCGATCAATCTGGTGCTGCCGAACGAGGATGACCCGGTCATCTACCGCGGGCCGATCATCGCGGAGACGGTCAAGCAGTTCTGGTCGGATGTGGTGTGGGACGACGTGGATTTCCTGTTCGTCGATATGCCGCCCGGCACGGGCGACGTGCCGCTGACCGTGTTCCAGTCCCTGCCGGTGGACGGCATTCTGGTCGTCACCTCACCGCAGGATCTGGTCAGCATGATCGTGGGCAAGGCGGTCAAGATGGCAAAAATGATGAATATCCCGCTCCTCGGCGTGGTGGAGAATTACAGCTACCTCGAATGTCCGGACTGCGGCAAGCACATTTCGGTCTTTGGCGAAAGCCATGTGGATGACGTAGCGGAGGAGTACGGTCTGCCCGTGCTGGCCAAGCTTCCGCTCGATCCCAAGCTGGCCGCAGCAGTGGATGCCGGCAAAATCGAGGATGCCAAGCTCCCGGATGCGCTGAAGGATGCGCTCAAGACGGTGGAGGGCCTTCGATGAACATCGGCGTGGCATATGACGGCGGACAGATCGCGGGTAATCTGGGCGAGTGTCGTTCATTTTTGATCGTCAGTGCGGAGGGACAGACCCCGACGGGCAAGCGGCTGGCTTCTGTGGAGGGAACCAGTACGACCGATTTGCTCAAGTTAGCGAGTATGGAAAAAGTGGACGTGCTCATCTGTGGTGCGCTCGGACTGGCTATGCGCAATGCGCTGGAGATGATCGGCGTATTGCTTGTGCCGGGCTGCGAGGGCTCGGCGGAGGAAGCAGTCGCAAAATTCCTGGTGGGGGAAAAACAGGGTGATCCGGCGCTGCTCGAGATTGGACGGGAGGAAGACCCGGACGACCCGATGGCGTGCATGCATGACTGCGCCAAGTGCGCAGGCTGCGGCCCGATTGAGATTTTGCGGCAGATCCCGCAGGAACAGGAAGCGAACTGAACAATTGAACGGGGCATCCGATGCGGGTGCCCTTTTTGATTGGGGGGATGAAACCATTTGGCGTTTTTGGAGGAAAAATGAGGAAGTTAGTTTATCGGTATCTGTGGTTCACTATCGGCGTTATCATCAATGCGTTCGGCGTGGCGATCATCACCAAGGCAGCACTGGGCACCTCGCCCATTTCAAGCGTGCCATATGTGCTCAGCCTGCGGTTTGCGCCCTCGTTGGGGCAGTTCACCTTTGTATTTAACCTGCTGTTTATTGCAGTGCAGGTGGTTTTGCGCGGACGAAAGTTCCCGCCGATCCAGTTTTTGCAGATCGTGGTCAATCTGGTGTTCAGCGCGTTTATTGATGTCGGCATGAAAGCACTGTGGTGGTTTGAGCCGTCCTTTTTGCCGGTCAAGCTGGTGGCGCTGGTGCTGGGATGCGCAGTTTTGGGCTTCGGCATCAGCGTGGAGGTCGCGCCGGATGCGCTGCTCGTGCCGGGCGAGGGCATTGTGGGCGCGATCACCGAGCGGACGGGCAAGCGCTTCGGCTCGGTCAAGATCGTGTTCGATGTGACGCTGGTGGCGATTGCACTCATTCTGTCCTTTTGCTTTTTCCATGGTGTCAACGGGCTTGGCTTGGGTACGGTGGTTTCTGCGCTCATCGTGGGCCGGTTTGTCAACCTGTTTAACGCGCATTTGCCGCTCATCCCGCGCATCCGTATGCTGCGCGCGGTGGCGGTGCCCGAGGACGTGGATGCAGCCGAAGAGGAAAAAACAGCCGAGGTGGAAGAGAGCGCCTGAGCGGGCGAAGTGGTCTGTACATAAAATGATATACAGAGTAGCCAAGGGCTGTCCGCAGTGAGCGGACAGCCCTTTTGTCAGCAAACGGCGAAAATAATCTTACGATGCAAGGAAATTTATCGAAAAATGCTGATGCTTTTTATACAGGGGTGTTGTATAATAAATCTATAACCGAAAACGGGGCGTCGCAGCCCCACGGAAACGGAAGGTTTTTCTGCGATGGATAAGATTACCGCCGCCTTGGTTGGCGGCCTGTTTGACGAGGGCGGTTTTTCCGCCTATGCGCGTCCGGTCTTGTTCGGTACGGCTGGCGACACGGTGCGGGGCGAGCTGCCCGAAACCGTGGATGCGTGCTTCTTTGTGCACGATGATCGGGAGCCTGCACTGGCGGGTGCAGAAAGCATTGCGCTGACGGAGGGCAACCGTTTTGCGGCACTTGGCAGCCTGCCGGAAAGCGAGCAGGTGCTGGTGGTTGCCGCGCCGTTTGTGCTTGCCGAGGACGATGCGCTGACCCATCTGATCGAGACGCATGTGACGACCGGCTACGGCGTGAGCGTACTGGTGGCCGAGCAGCAGGGCTTTGACGCGGAGGGCCAGCCCATCCCGCGCGACGCGCATTGCCTTGCCGCGATGTTCACCTATGACATGCTGCAAAAGGCGCTCGCAGCGGGCGGCGATACGCTGGATGCGTTGGTGGAGGCGGCAGTCGCCGCAGGCGCACAGAAGGGCGTCGCCGTGACAAACGAGATCGTTGAGATTTGCGACGGCGGTTCGGCTTATATCGCGTTCCGCGCGATGGTAAGCCGCGTCAATTTCACGCTGATCGAAAAAGGCGTTCAGATTTTTGATCCGGCAAACACCTATATCGCGCCGGACGCCGAGATCGAAGCGGGTGCGACCATCCTGCCCGGCTGCCATATCCGTCCGGGCTGCAAGGTGGGCGCTGGTGCGGTCATCGGCCCGAACTCCATTCTGGAAAAAGCCGAGATTGGTGCGGGTACTACGGTCAACAATTCGCAGGTGTATGAGTCCAAGATCGGTGCGCACACTACGGTCGGACCGTTTGCTTATGTCCGCCCGCAGTGCGTGGTGGGCGACGGCTGTCGCATCGGTGACTTTGTTGAGCTGAAAAAGTCCACCATCGGCAATGGCACCAAGGTGTCCCACCTGACCTATATCGGCGACGCAACCGTTGGCGAGCGCGTCAATTTCGGCTGCGGCACGGTTGTGGTCAACTACGATGGATATCATAAGTACCAGACCGTGATCGGGGACGATTGCTTCATCGGCTGCAACACCAATCTGGTATCGCCTGTGAAGCTCGGCGACCGCGCGTTTACCGCTGCCGGCGCGACGATCACCAAGGACGTACCGGCTGGTGCGCTGGCAGTTGCCCGTGCGCGGCAGACCACGCTCGATGGCTGGAACGACCGCCGCCGCGAGGCACATGAAAAAGAGCAAAATAAAAAGTAAACATAGAAAAAACGGGATAAATTCTATCATTATGACGGAGGCTTACCA
>NZ_CAWVCU010000045.1:0-4309 GCF_963927765.1 uncultured Agathobaculum sp.
CGACCTGCACGCCCGGTACGCTGTTGATCAGGTTATTGATGTGCAGCTTGCCGATTCGGCCGCAGCCTACTACGCCGATTTTCAAAACAGACATATAAATTGCTCCTTTTGATACTGTTATTGCAGAACCTGTAACTCTTTTCGGTTTAGAACTCCAATGTGCCGCCCATTTGTTCTTCCAGTTCCTTCAGATAGTCCTCAGCGGAATCCTTGTCAATCACCTGAGTGCCGCAATCCACAAAGCTCTCAACCTCTTCGCCGTCAAGATACTTTGCAACAGTTTCCACTGCACGATAACCCTGGTCATAGCCGCTCTGCGCAACCGTGATGGTTTCGCCTCCATCCAGAATGGACTCTGCTGCAGTGATGTTACCGTCGAAGCCTACGAAAATTGTATTTGCATAGGCCGGATTATTTTCCGCTGCACGCGCTGCGGCAATAGCACAATCATCATTGTGGCAGCAAATGATTGCAAGGCCCTCCGGATGATTCTGCATGATGGCTTCCATGCAATTGGCTGCTTTGTCTGCAACAGCATCTGCATACTGAATCTCATCGACAAGGAAAGTGCCGCCCGCTGCTTCAATGCCTTCCTGGAAACCGGTCTTGCGCGCTTCTGCGGTCGAGTCACCCTGAACGCCAGCAATATAAGCAGCCTTAATATCCGTCCAGCCAGCTGCTTTCGCTGCTTCAACCGCAGCTTCACCGCCGCTTGCCGCAGCATCGGCCTGACCGATGCCAATAAACGAAATCTTTTCTGCTGCATCAAAATCGGTATCAATCGCAAAAATCGGCATATCTGTTCCGCTTACCAAGGTGGAAACCATATCACCCTGCAGCGGAGCAATAATCATTGCGTCATATTTTCCCGAATTCAAATCGGTTTCGATCATGTTCTGCTGCTCATCATACGCAGTTTCAGAAGTTGCGCCTTTCATATCCAGCGTAACGCCATATTCTTCCGATGCCGCTTCCGCACCCGCCATCATGTATTGTGTATACTCATTGGAAGTGGTCTTGAACACAATGGAAATCGTGTGTGCGCCGGAAGCCTCTTCAGTTGCACCGGATTCTCCCGATTCCGTGCTTCCTCCACAACCGACCAGCGTGCTTACCAACAGCGCGGAAGACAGAAACAACGCACCGATTTTCTTCAAATTACTCACAACAATTCTCCTCTCCTGATATCATTGAAAAGCAATCAAAACACGAACCATACACTTTTTTGCTCTGCAACCCGAATGCATTACAGCAGCAAATTCTTAAAACTGCGCGTACTTGGCAACATGGGCTTTTGTTACCTCAGCAGACTTCTTGACATTCTCTTCCTGATCCATCTGGTAGTACTCCGGACGGAAAATCTCGATCGTGCAGCAGTCACCGTCAAACCCGATCTTCTTAAGGGTGTCCGCATAGCGGGCGTGCGGCAGGCAGTCGCCCTCCGCGTCCGGCCACATGCGCTTCTCGTCGTTGTTGTAGTAGCTGCCGCAGGGCAAGTCTTCAGTGCCGTTCAGGTGCCATACAAAAATCTTCTTGCCGTCAGCCTTTTCGAGGGTATCCCAGCCGGAGCCCATCGCGTAGAAGTGGTACTGGTCGAGCGTGACGCCTACCATCGGGCTATCCACAGCCTCAACGATGGCATAAGCATCCTCAAAGCGGTTAATGGTCATAGCCGGTTCACCGCAGAACTCCAGGCTGAGTTTGATGCCGTGCGGTTCGCACTTCTTGACCATTTCCTTGAGCACTGCAACCGCATCCTCGCGGATCTCCTTGCGGGTCGGGGTCAGGCCGCGCTCCTTCATATCCTTGCTGGGAACGACTACAATCATTTTGCAGCCAAGGATATCGCAGCGGCGAATAATCTCGTCCAGTTCCGCCATCACTGCATCTTTCTCTTCCTGCGTCTGCTTCATGTTGAAGAAGCACAGCGCGTTATAGGAGAGCATCTTCAAATGGTGAGTCTTGAACCACTCGCCCATCTCCTCGAGGGTGATCTTGCCCGCTTCGAGATCGCGGTTGAGGCATTCGGACTGAATGTCGATAAAATCAAAGCCGTACTTTTCACAGTACTCCAGATCCTTCATCACGGAGTGATCTTTGCAGAAGCGATCATTTGCTTCGTTGAAACCGATTTTCATGCTCATAACTTCCTTTCACTATTTCTGTTCCAGCAGTCTGATTTGCCGTATTCCCCAACAATGCGGTTCAGGGTTTTTGAACAAGCGATTTTCTATATTTCCCTTGCTCTCCGACTGTCAATATTTTGGTCTTGATGACGTACGTTTCACTTGACAAGAACAGCATAGCATGTCTTTCCGTTCGATACAATATCTTGCGGCGACTATCATTTCTCCGTGCATTATATCGTGAATATATACAATTTTTCTTTTCATTTATTGTAAATATAATATAATTTATCTAATTTTATGTGATCTATCCTTTTTCATCATTGTACCTTTCCGTGCATTTGTTCTATCTATCCAAATCGATTTTTGTATGATATAATCAGTTTATCCCACACGCAGAGGTGAACCAACCATGGTGACTATGCAGCAAATTGCGGACAAATGCGGCGTTTCGCGCGGTACAGTCGACCGCGCCCTGCATCACAAAGAAGGGGTTCGCGAAGAAGTGGCCCAGCGCATCCGGGATACCGCCCGCGATATGGGCTATTTGCCCATCCGCAGCACGGTCAAGCCCGTAAAAGAATGGAAATTGGGCGTTATCCTGCATTCCGCCCGTTCTTCATTTGTCCAGTTGCTCTGCCAGTCCTTTCAGGACTTTCCACAGCGGGAAAACATCCCTCATGTCACTGTTGTGATCCGTACAATGGATGATATGGATGTGTGGCACCAGCTGGCTTTAATCGACGAATTGGTCAACACAGAGCATATCGACGGACTCGCGTTGATGCCACTGGCAAACACACTGATTCGCGACAAAATCAACACCCTGTCCGAGCAGAAAAGCATCCCCGTTGTGACGTTCAATACCGACATCGCAGATGCCAACCGTCTTGCATATATCGGTCCGGACAATATCGCTTCCGGGCAGGCAGCTGCCGCATTGATGGGTATGGTGATGCAGGGACACGGTACATGCCTGCCTATTTTGGGGCAGCGCAGCGGACATTACGGCGATTCTCAGCGGCTGACCGGTTTTCTCGAAGAAATGCAAAAGAATTATCCCAATATCAGAATCATGCAGCCGGAATACACATTTCTGGACGAAGAACTTGCCAAACGCATCACACTTCGCGCCATTCAATCCGACTCCGATTTACACGGTATTTATATCGCCTCCGCTGGGCGTACCGGAGTCTATCAGGCGATCCGTCAAACCGGACTTGCTGAGCGCATTCATGTCATTGTACACGACGCAACGCCGGATAACATGGAGATGGTGCGTCAGGGCATCGTTGATTTCATCATCGGGCAGGACGAGCAGACGCAAGGCAATTTACCCCTTCGCCTTTTATATGACTATTTAGAGCATCGGCATTTCCCCGAAAACCGCATCCACATCACAGATATCACCATCAAATTTCGTTGTAATATCAATCATTCACCATAATCCTCTCGCATTCAAGATAAATAAGTCCAAGCAAAGCCGATCAAGGATCACAAGTGATCTCAAAAATAAAACCGTACTTTTTCCAATAGAAAAAGTACGGTTTTGTTTGTCAGAATTCGATCAAGTCATTCCGGATTTCAAGCGCATAACGCTCTAGAAAAAAGCAAAGGGATGTTAACACATTTGTTATTATCCCTTTAAAAACAAGCAATTTTTCGGTTAAAAACGCACTTTTTTGGCCGTTTGAGCCGGATTTTTCTAACAAGGTCCGTCCAATATCTGTAAGGAACTGTAAACTCCGAATAATTGCGTGGCGCGGGATTCAGAACTTTTCTATTCTAAATACGCCCCATTTTCTCCATTCTCTTCCATTCCCAGCCCATTCCGTTCGATCTGCTCCAATTTCTCCTTTTTCCAATCCGTCTCACCTAAAACAGGCCGATTGTCGCTTTAAAATCGACATTTTTTCTTTTCGCCCGTTTCCCTACTTTCTCTTTTTCAGAACTTTTATCCACCTTTTCAAGCCATTTTTGCGCAACAAAAAAGACCCAAAGCACTTTCCATGCCTTGAGTCCTCGTTCTTCTTTTCCCGGTTTATGCGCTTTTTTCCCGGACATTATGCCGGTTTTGTGAGGGAGATTAACATTCATGTCATCGTCCCACCTAAAACCGACAGATTATCCCAGAAAAACGAGCGATTTTTTGATTGGCGGTATAAAGAAATTTGCCGGAAATG
>NZ_CAWVCU010000046.1:0-4763 GCF_963927765.1 uncultured Agathobaculum sp.
AACTCATCGCCCGTCAGGTGCAGCGTACCGACCGCATGCTCCTCATCCATTTCGAGGATTTCGTCCACCAGCAGCATGGGCGGACGATGCGGCAGGATCTCCATGATCTGTTCTTTATTCAGCATATATCTTATACCTCTTTCTCATCCAGCGCAAGCAATTTTATCAATCTGATGCTTTTTTATTCAAGAGAGGGGGCTTTGAAAAGCCCCCCTACCCTCATTCAATGATAACAACCGTCTGGTTATACTCGACCATGTCACCCGGCTGCGCCAGAATGCGCACAACCGTACCGTCGCACGGCGCCTTGATCTCGTTCATGGTCTTCATCGCCTCGATGATGAACAGCGTGTCACCCTCCTTGACCTTCTGGCCGACCAGCACGAACGGTGGCGCATCCGGCGCGGGAGAGGAATAGAACGTACCCACCAGCGGGCTCTTGACCGGCGTGCCTGCGGGCAGCTCCTCTGCCGCAACCGCAGCGGGCGCTGCTTCGCTCTGCGCGGCCGGTGCCGCCGCTGTGGCAACGGGTGCAGCTGCGGGAGCTGCCACCGGAAGGACCGGTGCGGGAGGCGCAGACTTGATCTTGATCTTTACGTCGTCCAGCTCCAGCTCAACCTCGCCCAGACCGCGGTTTTTCAGCGCGTCCATCAGCTCGACGGCGACATCTTTGAGTTCCTTGATATCCATATCTTACACCTTCTTAATCAGGATGCAGGCATTGTGCCCGCCAAAGCCCAACGAATTGGAGATCGCCACATTGACCGGCATCTCGACCGCCTTGTTGGGCGTAATGTCCAGATCGCACGCGGGATCGGCCTCCTGATAGCCGATCGTCGGCGGGATGATACCGTCGCGGATGGCCATAACGCAGGCAATCGCCTCGACTGCGGCCGCGCCGCCAAGCAGGTGGCCGGTCATCGACTTGGTCGAGGACACTTTGACCTTGTATGCCTCATCACCGAACGCCTTCTTGATGGCGATGGTTTCATATTTTTCGTTGAGCGGCGTGGACGTGCCGTGCGCGTTGATATAGTCCACATCCGCCGGGGTCAGGCCCGCGTCCGTGATCGCGCCCAAAATGGCATGTGCCGCTGCTTCACCGTCCGGCGAGGGGCTGGTGATATGATAGGCGTCGCCCGAAGCACCGTAGCCCGCAACCTCTGCCAGAATGGTGGCGCCGCGTTTCTCGGCATGCGACAGGCTCTCGAGCACGAGGCAGCCTGCGCCTTCACCCATGACGAAGCCGGAACGGCGTGCGTCAAACGGAATGGATGCGCAGGTCGGATCATCGCCCGTATGCACAGCCTTCATGTTCTGGAAGCCCGCCATCGAGATCGGAATGATGCCGTTTTCCGTACCGCCGCAGATGACTACGTCCTGATAGCCGTGGCGGATGGCGCGCATCGCCTCGCCGATGGCATGGTTGCCGGTCGCGCAGGCAGATACGGGGCAGAAATTCTCGCCTTTGAAGCCAAAGCGCATCGAGATATAAGCCGCCGCCATGTTGGCGATCATCTCGGGGATGCACAGCGGGGACACGCGGCCCGGCCCCTTTTCATTCAGCTTGGGGATCTCCTGCTCTGCGATCTGCAAACCACCTACGCCCGAGCCGTAAATTACGCCCGTGCGGTAAGGATCAAAATTGCCTTCCTTCAGACCCGCCTGATCAATTGCCTGCTGCGCTGCTGCCAACGCAAAATGGCAGTTGACATCCATGCGGCGCGCCTCGCGCTTGTCCACATACTGCGTCACGTCAAAATCCTTGACCTCAGCAGCCAGCTTTACTTTATAATCAGATACGTCAAACTTGGTGATCGGTCCCACGCCGCACTTACCGGTTTTGAGCGATTCCCAGAAAGTTGCCACGTCATTGCCGACCGGCGTGATCGCGCCCATACCGGTGATGACTACTCGTTCCATCAAAGCATCTCCTTTTCCCTCATACTCCCTGCGGCCTTCCCTTGCCGCAACCATACAAGTGTCAAATCATGCCGCCGTCGGCCACAATGACCTGACCGGTGACATAGCTTGCCGCGTCC
Organism: uncultured Agathobaculum sp.; assembly: GCF_963927765.1. NCBI lineage: Bacteria > Bacillati > Bacillota > Clostridia > Eubacteriales > Butyricicoccaceae > Agathobaculum > uncultured Agathobaculum sp. The sequence goes on from NZ_CAWVCU010000046.1 coordinate 2,043, forward strand.
GAAGCCAAGAACGCGACAACGCCCGCAATCTCCTCCGGCTTGCCGAAGCGGCCGAGCGAAATCTGTTTGACCGCGCCTTCCTTAACGGCATCCGGCAGCACCTGCGTCATATCCGTGTCAATGAAGCCGGGCGCAACCGCGTTGACTGTGATGCCACGCGCGCCGAGCTCCTTGCTGGCGGTCTTGGTCATGCCGATCAGGCCGGCCTTGGCAGCGGAATAGTTGATCTGTCCCGGGTTGCCCGCAATGCCGGCAACCGAAGCAATATTGATGATACGGCCCTGCTTAGCGCGCATCATCATCGCGCCGCACTGGCTGAGCATGTTGAACGCACCCTTGAGGTTGGTCTGGATGACCGCGTCAAACTGGTCCTCCTTCATGCGCACCATCAGGCCATCGCGCGTAATGCCCGCGTTGTTGACCAGAATATAGGGCACGCCCATCTCTTCCTTGATTTCCTTGAGCGCCGCCGCGCAGGCGTCGTAATCCGACACGTCCCACTGCTTGACAACGGCTTTGACGCCGTATGCACGGCACTTTTCTGCGACTGCCTCCGCCTTTTCGACCGAGGACGCGCAGTTGATGACAATATCATGGCCCTCTGCGGCCAGCTTTTCCGAAATGGCCGCGCCAATGCCGCGCGAGCCGCCGGTGACGATTGCAATACCCATGTCTTTACTCCTTATTCAAAACGCTTGTACGCGTTTTTCAGCAGCGTTTCGGCCTCTTCGGTCATGCCGCGGACGATATCCGCACACGGACGCAGCTCCTTGAGCATGCCCGCGATCTGGCCGGACATAAAGGTGCCTTCCTCGTAGTTGCCGTCCTGCACCGCCTTGCGCAGCGAGCCTGCGGTCGCGGCTTCTAACTCTTCGAGCGACTGCTCGGTGTTGATTTTCTCAAGTTCGAGGCACTTGCGCGCCATCGGGGTCTTGAGCGAACGCACCGGATGACCGGACGGACGACCGGTGACGACGGTCGAGATATCGGTCGCCTTGAGCACCAGCTCCTTATACTTATCCGAAATGAAGCACTCGTCGGACGCGAGGAACACTGTGCCGCACTGCACGCCCTCGGCACCCAGCAGGAACGCCGCCGCCATGCCGCGGCCATCCGCGATACCGCCAGCCGCGATGACCGGAATGCTCAGCGCATCAACCACCTGCGGAACCAGCGGCATGGTCGTCAGCTCACCGATGTGGCCGCCGCCCTCCATACCTTCCGCGATGACGGCATCCGCGCCTGCGCGCTCCATGCGCTTGGCAAGCGCCACCGACGCGACAACCGGCATGACCTTGATGCCCGCTTGCTTCCAGTTTGCCATATATTTACCCGGATTGCCCGCGCCCGTGGTCAGCACCTCGATCTTTTCGTCGATGGCCAGCTGCGCGAGGTCGTCCGCATTCGGGGAGAGTAGCATGATGTTCAGACCAAGCGGCTTATCCGTGATCGCACGCGCCTTGCGGATCTCGTCGCGGATGTAATCGACCGGAGCCGCACCGCCCGCAATGATGCCCAGGCCGCCGGCCTTGGATACGGCCGCCGCCAGATGATGCTCTGCAATCCACGCCATTGCGCCCTGCACGACCGGATACTCGATACCGAGCAATTCTGTGATCTTGGTTTTCATTGAACTCTCTCCTTTACAGTTTCAGTACAAACGCACCATAGGTCAGGCCGCCGCCGAACCCGGTGCATACAATGGTCTGCCCTGCTTGCAGCAGACCGTTTTTCCGCATTTCGTCCAGACAGATCGGCACAGAAGCGGACGAAGTGTTGCCGTAGCGGTCCATATTGACATAGACCTTCTCTTTGGGCAGGTGATAGCGCTTGGCAATCACGTCGAGAATGCGCAGGTTGGCCTGATGCGGCACAACCCAGTCGATCTCGTCAGCCGACACGCCCGCGCGCTGCAAAGCGGTGTCGATCGCCAGCGGTACAGCATGCGCGGTAAAGCGCACGACCGCCGCGCCCTGCATCTTGAGAAAACGCGCCTTGGGGTCCACCGGACGCTCGGCTGCAAACGGGTCCTCCACCGGCAGTGCCTCCATGTACAGATACTCCGCACCCGAGCCGTCCGCCGCGATGAAGGTGGACTGGATGCCGATGTTCTGATCCTCGGTTGCGCGGTAAACCGCCGCCGCCGCGCCGTCACCGAACAGGATGCAGGTCGAGCGGTCGGTATAGTCCGTGATGCGGTGCAGCGTCTCCGCCGAAACAACCAGCACAGTCTTGGCCTTGCCCGCCTTGATATAGCTGTCCGCGATATCGGTGGCGGAAACAAAGCCCGCGCAGGCGTTATTGATGTCGATCGCGCCCACCTGCCGCGCGCCCAGCTTGTCCTGCAAGACACTTGCGGTGTTCGGGGTGTTGGTGTCCGGCGTGCAGGTGCTGACCAGAATCAGGTCCAGCTCTTCCGCCGAAATACCGGCGTCCGCCAGCGCATTCTGCGCCGCACCGAGCGCAAGCTCCCATGTGTGGGTGTTTTTGGCAATGCGCCGCTCCCTGACACCCGTGCGCTTGACAATCCATTCGTCGCTGGTGTCCACCATGGTCTCCAGCATCGCATTGGTCAGTACAAAATCCGGAATGCACGAACCCGTGCCGATCAGTTGGCTGTTGATGACTTCCACACTCCCCAAAAGTTCAAATCGCTCTCCCAAAGCGTGGAAAAGCGACAATAGTTTGATTGACAAAGTAATCCTTGACTATTATAATAAA
>NZ_CAWVCU010000047.1:0-10754 GCF_963927765.1 uncultured Agathobaculum sp.
GGCAGACAGCCAATCGCCTGCATAAACATTCCGTCCTGTTTTACTTCCATTTGCATCACCTGTCCTACTCTATGCCCGGCCTGTCCCGAATATGACTGAAACACAACCGTGAAACACAACCGTAACAAAAACGCCATTGACAATCCGGCTCGACAGGCATATAATAGGTACAAATATTGCACAAAGCGATGACAGAGGAAAGTAATTGTTCCAAGTGCGGCTTTCAGGGAGTGTCCGGCATGACTGGAAACGGACGCAGGCGCCGGCACAATGAAGTTCCCTCTTGAGCTGCGGCGCTGAAAAGCAGTTTCCAGTAGGCGCCGACGGACTTCCTCCGTTACAGGGATAGGATATTTTCGTATCCGAAAAAGTGCGGCATCACTTGTTATGCCGAATGTGGGTGGTACCGCGGAACCGTTTGTCTTTCGTCCCTCTTTGTGGATGAAAGGCTTTTTTTGTGCTTTTTCCGCCGGACAAACACCAATCCCACATCATTCCAAAGGAGAGATAAAATATGATTATCATTATGAAGCAGGGCGCGACGCGCGAACATGTTGAGGAACTGTCCCGCCACATTGAACGCTGGAACGTCAAGGCCAACCCGATTTACGGCGCAGGCACGATCGTCATTGGTCTGGTCGGCGACACGGGCGCAGTCGATAAGGACGCGCTGCTGCGCGACCCGCAGGTCGAGAACATCCTCAAGGTGCAGGAGCCGTTCAAGCTGGCTAACCGCAAGTTCCATCCGGACAACACCGAAGTGACCATTGCGCCGGGCGTTGTGGTCGGCGGCAAGAAACTGGTTGTCATGGCAGGCCCCTGCTCGGTCGAGAGCGAGGAGCAGATCATCGACGTTGCCAAGCATGTGCAGGCGGACGGCGCAACCGTGCTGCGCGGCGGTGCATGGAAGCCGCGTTCCTCCCCGTACTCGTTCCAGGGTCTCAAGGCCGAGGGACTTGAGCTGCTGCACAAGGCGCATGAGGAAACCGGCCTGCCGGTCGTTACCGAGATCACGAATCCTGCGCACATCGACCTGTTCATGGATAAGTGCGATTGCTTCCAGGTCGGCGCACGTAACATGCAGAACTTCGAGCTGCTCAAGGAACTCGGTCAAACCGACAAGCCGATTCTCTTGAAGCGCGGCTTTGCCAACACAATGGAAGAATTCCTGATGAGCGCTGAGTATATCATGGCAGGCGGCAACGAAAAGGTCATCCTGTGCGAGCGCGGCATCCGCACCTATGAAAAGTACACCCGCAACACGCTGGACATTTCGGCAGTGCCGGTGCTCAAGCGCATGAGCCATCTGCCGGTCGTCGTGGACCCGTCTCACGCAGGCGGCATCTACTGGATGGTCGAGCCGCTGGCAAAGGCCGCGGTCGCCGCAGGTGCGGACGGCCTGATGATCGAGGTGCACAACGATCCTGCGCACGCCCTGTCGGACGGCGCACAGTCGCTGACCTATGATTCTTTCCACGAGACCATGCAGAGTCTGCGTGCAGTGGCGCAGGCTGTCGGTCGCGAGATTTGAGGCACGCTATGGATATCAAGGGCGCTATTCCCCCGCGCGAACCGCTGACGTTGCAGGGTGCCGCGGGCATTTCGGAAATTTATATCGAAACCGGCCTGCTGGGCCGCGCGGGCAAGGCGATGTTGGATGTGTTCTCCCCTTCCCGCGTGCATATCGTAACCGACTCGACGGTTGCGCCGCTCTATCTGGAAACGCTCGCGCAGCAGTTTACTCTGCCGGTGAGCTCAACCGTCATTCCCGCAGGCGAAGAGCACAAACGGCTTTCCACGGTGGAGGGCATCTACCATGACCTGCTCGCCGCGGGCATGACGCGCAAGGATCTCATCATTGCGCTTGGCGGCGGCGTGGTGGGCGACATCACGGGCTTTGCCGCCGCGACTTTCCTGCGCGGCGTATCGCTGTGCCAAATTCCGACCACCCTGCTGGCGCAGGTAGATTCCTCGGTCGGCGGCAAGACCGGCGTAGACCTTGACGAAGGCAAAAACCTTGTCGGCGCGTTCTACCAGCCGCGGCTGGTGCTGATTGACCCAGAGGTGCTGAAAACGCTGCCGGACACCACCTTTGCCGATGGTATGGCCGAGGTTGTCAAATACGGCTATATCGCCAACCCTGCAATTCTGGAAATGGTGTCGCAGCCGGACTATAAGGCGCACATCGGCGACGTGATCTATGAATGCGTCAAGATCAAGCGCGATGTCGTCGCCATTGACGAGCACGATACCGGTCTACGTATGATCCTCAATTTCGGCCATACGGTTGGCCATGCGGTGGAAAAGCTCGGGAATTATACCGAGCTGACCCATGGGCAGGCCGTCGCGATCGGTATGGTTGCCGCGATGCGGCTGAGCGCGCTGCGCGGCGACGCTGACCTGTCCGCGCCGCTCATAACGCTGCTTCAGCAGCTTGGATTGCCGACCGAGCTGACACATGACCGCGAAGCGATTTTCCATGCGCTGCTGTCCGATAAAAAGAAATTCGGCAGCACGGTCAACTTCATTCTCGTGCGCGAGCCGGGCCGAGCGGAAATCACGCCAATCGAGGCGGAAACGCTGCACGAATACATTCTCAAACTGTAAGGAGGTTTGCCTGATGGGTTCCACTTGGGGCAGTGCCATTAAAATTTCCATTTTCGGTGAATCGCACGGTGCGGGCATTGGCATCGTGATCGACGGTTTTCCGGCGGGCGTTACATACGATGAGGCCTTTGTGCTGCGGGAAATGGAGCGCCGCGCCCCCGGACGCAATAAGCAGTCCACCCAGCGCAAGGAGGCAGATACACCGCTTATCCAATCCGGCTTTTTGCACGGCCAGACGACCGGCGCGCCTATCTGCGCCATCATTCAAAACACCAATCAGCGCTCCGGCGACTATGCTGCTCTTGCCGCGCAGCCCCGTCCGGGCCATGCGGATTACACCGGCATGGTGCGCTATCACGGCTGCAACGATCTGCGCGGCGGCGGACACTTTTCCGGCCGCCTGACCGCCCCGCTGGTATTCGCAGGCGCGCTGTGCAAGCTGTGGCTCAAAACGCGTGGCGTAACGATCGGCTCACATATCCAGTCGATCGCTCAAATTCAGGATATGCCGTTTGACGATGTGGACATTCCGGCCTCCCAGCTGGACGCGCTGCGCGAAGCGGACTATCCGGTTAACAATCCGCGCGCGCTGGATGCCATGCTTGCCGCCATCGAAGAAGCGCGCGAGGCGCAGGACTCTGTCGGCGGCGTGATCGAGTGTGCAGCCGTTGGCCTGCCTGCCGGCATCGGCAGCCCAATGATGGACACGGTGGAAAGCCGCCTGTCCTCCATTCTGTTTGCTGTACCAGCTGTCAAAGGCGTGGAGTTCGGCGCGGGCTTTGCCTTTGCGGCGCTGCGCGGCTCGCACGCAAACGACACCCTCTATCAGGACGGCAATACGGTCAAAACCGAAACCAATAATAACGGCGGCGTCAACGGCGGCATCACCAACGGCATGCCGCTGATCCTGCGTGTCTGCATCAAGCCCACGCCTTCTATTTCCGTTACACAGCAGACCCTGAATCTCCAAACCGGCAAGGTAGAGCCGCTTTCCATTCACGGACGGCACGATCCCTGTATCGTCACACGCGCCGCGCCGGTCATCGAAGCGGCCTGCGCCATTGCGCTGGCAAACCTCTTCCGGGAGGCAAACGGCTATGCGTGACCTTTCCGAAATTCGGCAGGACATCAACCGCGTGGACGAGCAGATCCGTGCACTTTTCCTCGAACGCATGGAGCTTGCCCTTCAGGTGGCGCAGACCAAAGTCGAAACCGATGACAAGATCTATAAGCCCGACCGCGAAGCCGAAATCATCGAAAAGCGCACTGCGGGCATGGGCGACGAATTGCGCCTGAAATATACCGCGCTTTTGCAAAGCATGATCCGCGCCAGCCGTGAATATCAATACAGCGAGGTACTGCGCCAAAAACCGGAGCGGTTCCCGCTGCATCCATCCGGGAACGAACTCGCCCCCAAAACCGTCTATTATCAGGGCGTGCCGGGCGCATATCAGGAACTCGCTGCGCGGGCGCTCTTCCCGAACTGCGAGCCGCAGCATGTGCCTACCTGGGAACAGGTGTTCCAGTCCGTGCGCGACGGCGTGGCTGACGTGGGCGTTGTTCCGGTCGAAAACACAACGGCCGGCACGGTCAGTGAGGTTTATGACCTGCTGCTTGCTTATGATCTGTCCATCAACAAAACGTATATCAAAAAAATTTCGCACTGTCTGGCCGCTGTAACGGGCGCGCAGATGAGCGATATCCAAAGCGTCTGCTCACACCCGCACGCCCTGCCCCAGTGCCACGCGTTCATCACCGAGCATGGACTGGAAGCGATTGAGGTCGCCAACACGGCGATTGCCGCGCAGAACGTGCAGAAAAAAGGCGACCCGCATCTGGCGGCGATCTGCTCGCGCGAAGCCGCTGAGCGGTACGGCCTGACCGTTCTTGTCGAGGGCATCAATGACCTAAAGCACAACGAAACACGGTTTATCGCGGTCAGCCGCACCCTGACCAGCCGTCCCGAGGACAACCGCATCGAGATCGCGTTCCGCATCCCGAATGTTGCCGGTTCGCTCGGCCGCGTGCTGGACGTCTTTACGCATTACGGCATCGACATGACCAGCATCTATTCCCGTCCAGTCAAGGATAGCCCGTGGTGCTATGTGTTCTATGTGGACTTCACCGGCAATATGCAAGACCATGCCGTGCAGTCCTTGCTCTATCAGCTCCATGAGGAGCTGCCCTACATCAAAGTCATCGGCAGCTATCCGGTTTCCGATGCAACGGAGGAGTAAACAAATGCAAATCCAACCTTGCGGCCCGCTGCGCGGTGAGATTACCGTGCCGGGCGACAAATCCATTTCGCACCGCGCGGTCATGCTGGGCGCGCTGGCAAACGGCACGACCCATATCACCGGCTTTCTGATGGGCGAGGACTGTCTGTCCACCATCGAATGCTTCCGCAAGATGGGCGTGGAAATCGAGATCACAGAAGACGAAGTGATCGTCGAGGGCGTGGGCCTGCATGGCCTGTGCGAGCCGGAAGAAACGCTCTACACCGGCAACAGCGGCACCACCACCCGCCTGCTGTGCGGCATTCTGGCCGGTCAGCCGTTCACCGCAACACTCAACGGCGACGCTTCCATCCAGAAGCGCCCGATGGGCCGCGTTATTAAGCCGCTGCGTGAAATGGGCGCATCCATCGAAGGCAAAAACGATAACTACTGCCCGCTGACGCTCTATCCGAGCGAGCTGCACGGCATTGAGTACCGTCTGCCCGTGGCATCCGCCCAGCTCAAGAGTGCAATTTTGCTCGCGGGCTTGTACGCCGAGGGACAGACCACGGTCATTGAACCCGCCCCCTCCCGCGACCATACCGAGCGCATGTTCCGTGCGCTGGGCGTAGAAATCGAGACCGAGGGCAATACGATCACGCTCGACCCGCCCGAAGATCTTCATGCGGTGGATATCGCCGTACCGGGCGACATTTCGTCCGCGGCGTTCTTTTTGGTCGCGGGTGCGATTGTACCGGGCAGCGAACTGACCATCCGAAACGTCGGCGTTAACCCGACGCGCACAGGCATTCTGGACGTGCTGCGCGAAATGGGCGCGGACATCACCGAATCTAACTTCCGCGACGACGCCGAACCGGTCTGCGACCTGACCGTGCGGCACAGCCGTCTGCACGGCGTCGAAATCGGCGGGTCTATCATTCCGCGCCTGATTGACGAGCTGCCGGTTCTCGCGGTTGCAGCTGCATTCGCGGAGGGCGAAACCGTCATCCGCGACGCACAGGAGCTTAAAGTCAAGGAATCCAACCGCATCGCGGCCATGGTGACCGAACTGACGCGCGCGGGCGTAGACGTAGAGGAAACCGACGACGGCATGATCATCCGCGGCGGCAAAACGCCGTGCGGTGCTTCGTTCGAAACCTACAAGGATCACCGCATTGCCATGAGCCTTGCCGTACTTGCACTGGCTGCACAGACTTCCAGCCGCATCAACGATCCCGAGGTCGTTTCCATCTCCTACCCCGACTTTTTCGACACGCTCGAAGCGTTGGGAGGCTGAGCGCATGCTGCTATCCATGGAAGAATTCCGTGCTTTTGAGCCGGAAAAGCCAACCTATGCCCTGTTCGGCTGGCCGCTCGGCCACACGATGAGCCCGGAGCTGCACGCGCAGCTGTTTGAGGCCTCTGCACAAGACGCGGATTATATCGGCGTTGCTGTGCCGCCTGAAAACCTGCCCGAAGCCTTTGAACTGGCAAAGCGTAAGCTCAAGGGCATCAACTGCACCATCCCACACAAAAAAGCGGTCATCGACCTGCTCGACGAGGTGGACACCGCTGCGCGCGACCTGCATTCGGTCAATACTGTCGCTTTCCGAGACGGACGTGCGGTCGGCTATAACACGGACATCCTCGGCTTTGCCGAGTCGCTTTCGCGCGACGGCGTCAAGCTGCGCGGCAAAAAGGTGCTGCTGCTCGGCTACGGCGGTGCGGCAGCGGTCATGGCGTACCACTGCATCACGCAGGGCGCATACCTGACCATCACGGGACGCAATATGGAAAAGGCCGCAGCGCTGCAAAAACAGCTGTGCGATGCCGTCCCCGGCGCGCATGTTTCCGTATTCAACCGCCGGCACATCCCGCGCGACATTCAAATCGTCCTGAACTCCACACCGGTCGGCATGTTTCCCAAGGAAAACGCCGCTCCCCTGCATTATCTGCCGCACAAAACCGAATATGTGTTTGACGCGATTTACAACCCGCCCGTCACGGCGACGATGAAGCTGGCCAACCCCAAAAAGACCCGCGTGCGTGATGGGCTTTTTATGCTGGTCATGCAGGCTGCACACGCGCAAACCATCTGGTCGGGCGTGCAGTTTACGCCGCAGGCCTGCGAGACCATCCTGCGCCGCACCTACGGCAAAATGGCGGTCAAGCGGCTGCACGAAAAGCATGGCAAGCGCAATATCGTGCTGTGCGGCTTTATGGGCAGCGGCAAAACCACAATCGGACGCAAGCTCGCCCGCTTGACAGGGCTGGAATTTGTCGATGCCGACCAGTATCTGGAGGCGCAGGAAGGCAAAAACATCTCGGACATTTTCGCGGAACATGGGGAAGCCTATTTCCGTGAGCGCGAAAGTGCCTACATCCGCGAGCTGTCCCAGCGCGACGGCATCGTGCTTTCGCTCGGCGGCGGCGCAGTGCTTCGGCAGGAGAACGTTGAGGCGGTCAAGCAGACCGGTCTGCTGATCCATCTGGATACGCCGTTCTTCCGCATTGTGAAAAACCTGTCCTATTCCAACACCCGTCCGCTGCTGGACAAACCGGATAAACAAGCCGAAACCCGTCGGCTATACAATGCACGTAAGGGCATTTACCACCGTGTTTCGGATGTTTCCGTGCGCAGCCCGAAAATTTCCGAGGTGCTGGAAAAGCTCGTCAAGAGCATCTGAACACGCCGCAGCTGCGGCACAGAAATCATTACACTATTCTGAGAAATCGAGGAGGACTATGAAACATTTCGTAAAACTTCCCATTCGCCTGCTGGCAACTTCTCTGGCCGTCGTGCAGCTGTTTTCCGCAGCGGCCGGCGCCGCCTTCACCAATTCGTTTTCTTACTCCTATCCGGTTGGCGAAGGCCTGCAATATACCCGCTCTGAGGGCAAAAATACAGCCGGACTGCAAAAGGCCAATATCCTGACCTATACGCCCAACACCGGCGTTTCCCCCATCATGGTATATGCGGACGAGCAGCTCTACGGCAGTCAGGCAACCATCACCAATGCTGTCAAATATCTGGAAAGCCAGGGAAAGACCGTAATCGGCGGCACCAATGCGGACTTTTTTGTCATGTCCAGCGGCATCCCGATCGGTCTGGTCATTGACGAGGGCGAGTTGATTTCTTCGGACGCATGGCAGTATGCGGTCGGCTTCAAGGCGGACGGCACTGCCGTGATGGGTCGCCCGACCATGAATATGTCGATATCCGGTTCATCCGGTACGGTTTCCATCTCCTACTTTAACAAAACGCGCACCACGGCGGGCGCTTATCTGCTCGATCGTAACTATGACGACTCCACGCACTTCTCCGCAAACGGAACCTATATCATTCTGGAGCGCGTGGACGATACTCCGGTAACCGTCAACCACTCGGTCAAGCTCAAGGTGGTCGATAAGGGGACGGGCAACAGTTCGTTTGCCATTGCAGACAACCAGATGGTGCTGACCAAGTCGGACGGCGCAAATGTCCCCTCCTGGGTGGACTTCCCGGTTGGAGAAGAAGTGACGCTCTGGGTAGGCGCGAGCGACAGCAACTGGGCTGAAGTGGAATATGCCGTCGGCGGCAAGCTGCTGATTGACAACAGCACGGTTACCACCTCGGGCATTGACGCTGCCTCTTCGCGGCGTGCGCGCAGCGCGATCGGCGTGAAAGCGGACGGCACTGTTGTGCTGTACGAGATCGACGGCGACCAGTCCTCGCACAGCGTCGGTCTGACCGCACAGGAACTGGGCAACGAACTGCTTGGGCTGGGCTGCGTACGCGCCATCTGTCTGGATGGCGGCGGCTCCTCAGCGATGGCGCTACGCCAGCCGGGCGAGAGCACGACCTCGCTCATCACAAAACCGTCGGATGGCTCGCAGCGCTCCTGCGCTAACTACATTTTCTTTGTCAGCAACATCCCCGCGGACGGTGTCACCGCGCATGCCGTCCTCACACCAAGCTACCGCTATGTCATGCCCGGCGCATCGACATGGTTTTCCGTCAAGGGCGCAGACGCCTCCTATGGCCCGGCAGACGCGCCGACCGATCTGACCTACACGGTATCGGGTGATATGGGCACTGTGAGCAACCAAACCTTTACCGCTGGCATGACCACTGGCAGCGCCACGATCACCGGCTCGAACGGCGTGGTAGAAGGCTCGATGATGGTCTGCGTCACCGGCGATATCCAATCCATCACACTGCAAAACGACGGCAAGGATATCAGCTCCATTTCCCTCAAGCCGGGTCAGAGCATCAATGTGGACGGCATTGCGTATCACCTCGGTCAGAAGATGGGCTCGGTTGACACCTCGTTTACTTGGACTGTCTCCGATGGCATCGGTACGGTCGATGAAAACGGTGTGTTCACCGCAGGCAGCAGCATGGCAAGCGGCACGCTCACCTGCTCCTATGGCAACACCAGCAAGTCCATTCCGGTCAATGTCGGTATGGGAGACCCGCAGGACGCGGAAACCGTTGCTGATTTTGAAAGCAGCCAGCCCTGCACGGCAACCGACGGCGTGACCCTGTCCACTGTGACCGATTATACGCAGGTCGCCCGCGGCACCGCCTCGCTGAAGGCTGCCTATGACGGCAGCAAAGTAATGACTGCAACTATCTCCGTGCCGCAGACCAATGTTTCCGATATGTCCTATCTGACGCTTTGGACGCGCGGCGAAAACACGCAGAGCACGCTGACTGCGGTCTTTACCGATGCAGAGGGCAACGAGCTGACCGCTCCCCTCTCTGCCACAACCACCAGCAGCTGGAAGCAGCTGACCGCCTCCATCCCGGACGGCGCGCAGGTGCTGACCGGGATCCGCATGGAGCGCAGCGGCTCGGGCGCTGCAAACAGCGCGCTTTATCTGGACCAGATCGTGGTCTCTGCTGACCACGCTGTGACGAACACGGACGCACCGTCTGTTTCGCTGAATAGCACATCGGTGACGGTCGATGCCGGTGCATCGGCTACCCTGACTGGCAAGGCCACCATGGAAAATGGCAAATACCCGGCACGCGCCTCGAACATTGTGGTCAAGGTCGACGGCAAGGTGGTTTCCGGTGCGGCCAGCATGAATGGCTCTTCCCTGTCGGTCACCACCGGCGCACTGAGCGAAGGCACGCACTGCGTCACGATTGACGTTTCGGACGATGCTGGCAACCGCGCGCGCGTCTCGGCTACCATCACCGCCGGCAGCGCGAAAAACGTCTTTGCCGACACTGCCGACCACTGGGCACGCGGTTACGCCTCCCTGCTCAATCAAAACGGTATCATGAAGGGCGAAACCGGCAGCGACAGCAAAACCTACTTCAACCCCGACCGCAACCTGACCCGCAAGGAATTTGCCGTCACGATGGCACGTCTGCTCGGTCTGGATACGTCCTATTCCGGTGAAACCGAGTTTGCCGACGACGCCGACATCCCGAGCTGGGCACGCGGCGCAGTGTATGCCGTCTCGCAGGCAGGCATCATGCAGGGCTCGAACAATGGCGGCGAGCTGTACTTCTCCCCGGATGCGGATATGACCCGCGCCGAGGTCATGACCGTCATTGGTCGCTGCCTGCCGCGCGGCTATGCGGCTGCCACACTGACCTATTCGGATGCGTCCTCGGTTCCTTCATGGGCACTCGATCAGGTTAAAACCTGTGTTTCTGCCAGCATCATCGGCGGCTATAAAGACAACACCTTGCAGCCGCTCGGCAAGATCACCCGCGGCGAAATCGCTAAGATTCTGGCGCTCTTCTAAGCGAAAATCCTTTTGTCCCGCCCCGCACTTAAACCAGTGCGGGGCGGTTTTTCTTCGCGCTTGACAGACGATTTTGACCGTGCTATACTGAATTTCGCAAAAAGTGCATCCACCCGAGTTTTTATCGCCGGATAAAAATTTGAGCGTCATTCTTTCCATCGTAGGCCTTTGAAGATGGAAAGGTTG